>NZ_JBMVJB010000001.1:0-140296 GCF_049893425.1 Streptococcus sp. VTCC 12886
CAAAGTCATTAAGAGAAATGCCTTTGGTTTCAGGAACTTTGAAAACTTTAAAAAACGGGTTTTGATTGCTTTGAACATAAAGAAAGAGAGGACGAAGTTCGTCCTCTCTAGGTGTTAGCTTTTCATCTACCCACTACAGTTGACAAAGAGCCCAAAAATATTATTAGAATGAAAGTGACCCTGCATTTGAATGTGGGGTCCTATTTTTTGGTACAATAGTAGTATATTTTTGATTATTCTAGGAGAAATTATGGTCGATATAAGAAGGAAACTCCCTCTGTTTCAAGCAAATGATGTCAACATCAGCAAGGATGTCAGCTTGGTCTGGTCAATTGCCAATACTTTACGAGGTGCTTACCGAGCGGATAAATACCGTGATGTCATTATTCCCATGTTTGTATTGGCTCGCTTGGAGGCGGCTTTATTGCCTACTAAAGAAAAAGTATTGGCTCAGTACCAATCAAATCCTTCAACGCCAGAGAAAATCTTTGAGTCTATCACGGGTTATAAATATTACAATACCAGCAAGCATACACTTAAGAACTTGTTGAACGAACCCGATGCCATCAAGGATAATTTTTTGGATTACCTAGATGGGTATTCCAAACGAGTTAAGGATATTATCGAGAATTTGAAATTTAAGGAGCAGGTGGATACCTTGGCAAGTAAAGGGCGTCTCTTTACAGTAGTGAAGAAATTCTCGGAACTTGATTTGTCCCCTAGCACCGTTGACTCTATGCGGATGGGCTATATGTTTGAGGATATTATCCGCCGCTTTTCTGAAAACGAGGAGGCGGGTTCTCATTATACACCGAGGGAAGTCATCGCTCTTATGGTCAACCTGCTCTTGATGGAGGCAGATGAAGAGCTTTTTGTTGACAATAAAGAGATTAAGGTTTTAGATATGGCGGCAGGTACAGGCGGTATGCTGGCAACTGCCAAAAGCTATATTCAACAGCTCAATCCCAAGGTCAACGTTCGCTTGTTTGGTCAGGAGTACCTAGATGAAACCTATGGTATTGGCAAGGCGGATATGCTGATTCGTCAGGAAGAGTCGGATTACTTTGTCAAGACGGATACGCTCAAGGATTCAGACCCATTTCACGATAAGAAGATGAACTTTGTTATTGCCAATCCACCTTTTGGTCAGTCTTGGGGAGGTAAGGATGCGGATGACGGAGTAGAGCAAGCGGTCAAGGCTGATCAGGCACTCTTTGAGTCGACAGACGGCAGGGAAGGTCGTTTCGTCAATACGCCCACGACAGGCGATGCACAGTTGCTCTTCCATCTACATGCTTTGGCGAAGTTGGAGGAAAATGGCAGAGCTGCTATCATTTCAAACGGTTCGCCTCTGTTCTCAGGTGGAACGACATCTGGGGAAAGCCAAATCCGGCGGTATATCTTAGAAAATGATTTGTTGGAGGCCATTGTCGCTCTACCGGGTCAATTTTTCTACAATACTGGAATCGGCATTTACATCTGGCTTTATAATAAGGATAAGAGTCCAGAAAGACAGGGGAAGGTACAGTTTATCGATGCGACCAATGAATTTGTTCCCTTGCGAAAGTCGCTGGGACAAAAACGCCGTGAGTTATCACAGGACAATATCAAGGACATCCTCAAGTGGTACCATGACTTTGCGGAAAACGACCGTGTGAAAATCTTTGACAGCAAGGAATTTCTTTATAAAGAATACCTGGTCATGCAGCCTCTACAACGCCGTGGAGAAATTACAGAGAAAAGTCTGGAAAGTGTCCAGTCGGTCCAGTTTTTTGCGAAGCTCTTTGATGAGTACAAGTACCAAGAATTGCTGGAAATGGAGCCACGCACAGCCAAGCAAGATAAGGAACTACAAAAACTAGAAGACGGTCGGAAAAAGCAAGAGGAAATCCTCCAGGCCCTCCGTCAAGGTCTGTCGGAAGCTACCTATCCAAACTTTGAGACCTTTACAGCCGTACTGAAAGACCTTTTGTCAGAAGTCAAGCTGACCACAGCCAATCTCAATGCCATAGCCCTTGCTATGAGTGAGATGGACAAGACTGCCGAGGTTATCACAACTAAGAAGAAAGACAAGCTGGGTGAGATTGCGGACGGTATCGTCTATGACAAGACTACTAAGGATTCTGAGATTGTCAAGCTCTCGGAAGAAGTGGAGACTTATTTTGAACGGGAAGTCTATCCCCATGTGCCAGATGCTCACTACTGGTGGGAGGAAAACAAGCTGGGAGCAGAAATCCCCTTTACCCGCTATTTTTACCAATATCAAGCTCCAGAAAAGGCAGAAGACCTGCTCAAAAAATTCTATGACCTAGAAGACCAACTACAAGCACTCTTGGAGGACCTCAAACATGACTAGGATGAAAGATAGTGGTATCGAGTGGATTGGGGAAGTACCAGAGGAGTGGGAGATTGTCAGACTAAAAGATTGTTTAGAGATAAATAATGGAAAAGACTACAAAGATATAGAAACTGATGAAACAGGTTATCCAGTAATTGGTTCTGGAGGTCAGTTTGCATACGCAAGAAAATATTTACATGATGGAACTGCAATTTTATTAGGAAGAAAAGGGACTATAGACAAACCGCTTTACATAGAAGGAAAATTTTGGACAGTCGATACAATGTTTTATGGTGTCCCAAAATCTGGTATTCATGCAAAATTTATTTATTATGTAGCTTTGCAAATTCCTTTTGGGTTATATTCGACCAATACTGCTTTGCCAAGTATGACACAAACTGATTTACAAAATCATCATTTTGTGATGCCTCCATTAGATGAACAAACCCAAATCGCTGATTTCCTCGATAAAAAAGTCGCTCAACTGGATAAGGTCAAAAGCCTTCTGGAAGAGCAAATTAAGACCTTGGAAGACTACCGCCAAAGCCTGATTTACGAAACCGTCACAAAAGGACTGGATAAAACCGTTGCCCTAAAAGACTCAGGTGTTAACTGGATAGGACAGATACCAGAGGGGTGGGGAGTGAAGCCGATAAAATATCTAGTTTCTACTCCTGTTACGGACGGACCTCACGAAACCCCAACCCTTTATGATGAAGGAATACCGTTTTTGTCTGCAGAATCCGTGAAAAATGGTATTTTAGATTTTCGTTACAAAAGGGGATATATATCTGAGACTGCTCACAAAATCTTTAGTCGGAAAGTAAGTCCTCAAAAAAATGATATTTTCATTGTCAAATCAGGAGCAACAACTGGTAATGTTGGCATAGTAAACACTGATGAAATTTTTGATATTTGGTCTCCTCTTGCATTGGTAAGGACTAGGAGCGATTTGGCAAACCAAAAGTTTATATATTACTTTATGTTGTCAGATGCGTTTACTAAACAAATTCAAAACAAATGGTCTTTTGGAACGCAACAAAATATTGGAATGGGAGTCATTGAGAAAATTAAACTGGTGGTTCCTCCATTAGGTGAACAAACCCCAATCGCTGACTTTTTAGATAAAAAGTCAGAGCAAATCAATCAAATGATTGCCATTAAAAAAGAACAAATCGAAAATATCAACAAACAACGCCAAACACTGATTTATGATTATGTGACAGGGAAAAGGAGGATTTAGATGTATGACGAAGAATAATATTTCTTGGAGTAATTTTGAAGCCATTCATTCTAATCCAAGGGATACTTTTGAGCAACTGACCAGGATACTGTTTAAAAGGCAGTTTTTGGATGCAACATCTGTATTGGTTTCAAGTCCCAATCATCCAGGTACTGAGGCGAACCCTATTTACAGTCATAAACTGGATAGATATATTGCTTTTCAATCAAAATTCTTTCAAAATGGAGTTGATTATAGTCACATTCAAAAATCTGTAGAAAAAACTATTGAAAAATATTCCCATTCACTTGATGCTTTTTATCTTTATTGCAACAAAGATTTGTCATTGGATAGTAAAAGTTTCAAAAAAATAGAAAATAGCCTAAATGAACACGATATTGAGATTGTGGTTATTAGTAATAATGAGATTCTTGCGACTATTATTGATTATCCTGATTTACAATCGTTCTTTTTTGGAAATCAAACTATCACAAAAGAAAGGTTTAGGGAATACAATCAATTATCGTTTGATTCACTAGGAACTAGATACAACCCAAAGTTTAATGTAGTAACAGGAACAGATGAAAAAATCCAACTATTTACAAAAAATCAAAGTGCTATTGATAAAATTAATAGTAAAAAATCGGACATAATTAGTGAATTAGATACTCTTTACTACATAAGAAATGAGGATATAATTTCAAAAATAAAGAATTGTATAAACGGCTTAAAAGACATAACGGTTGATAGTGTCGACGAGTGTCTGGAGTGGAATTCTAAAGTAAATCAAACATTAAAATCTGAGTTGGAAGAACTTGCTGTAATGAAAAAGAGCTTAGAAACTGACATAGAGTCAGATGAAAGTCTTTCTAAAGATGAGCGGAATAGATTCTACAATAAGATTCGTGAAGTTGATAGGTTATTAGAGATTATTGACTTTTTTGGTTGCTCGAGAGAGGAATATGCACTAATTACAGAAAAAATTCTTGTTGTTAATGGCGAAGCGGGTATGGGGAAAACACAGCTGCTTGCAACAGCCACAAAGGAGATAATGGATAACGAAGGTCTTTCCCTTCTTTTGTTGGGGCACCATTATTCAGCTAGTAATGATATTTCTTCACAAATTATGGAAAGACTAGATTTCCGAGGCGGACTTCGTAATTTTTTAGATATATTAGATATTCTTGGAGAAGTTGAGAATAAAAATATTTATATTTTAATTGATGCAATCAACGAAACTCCAAATCGAGCTGTATGGAAGAATGGACTTGCAAAAATTCTTTCTGAAATTGAAAAACGAGTACATATTAAAATCATTCTATCTGTTAGAGCAGGTTATGAAAACCTTGTTTTTGAAGAAAATATGAACAAGAAGTTACAAGATGGTCGGATTTTAAGTGTTATACATGTTGGTTTTCAAGATAAGTCTATTGAAGCAACGAGAGAATTTTTAAACTTCCATGGGATTCCATTTTCAACATCTGACTTTCTGAACTATGAAATGACGAATCCCCTTTATTTAACTCTTTTTTGTAAGACATATAATGGAGAAGAGTTAAATCTTTTTCAAATGTTTGAAAGAATTATTGCTAAAGTTGATGAGGAAATTCAACAAATTTTGGAAATTCCAGATTCTGGAGCAATTTTAATGGATTTACTTTTGGAGATTGCTCAATATCAACTACAAAATATAACAAATAGTATAAGTAAAAAAGATTTGTTGCGGTTAAATTTTTGGTCGAATTACGGTATTTCAAAAAAGCCATTCTTTATTTCAAATCTCGTCAAATCAGGTCTCGTAATCGAATATTTATCTAAAGACAGAGAGGTTTATTCTTTTGGATATAACTTATTAGAAGACTATTTAAAAGCAAAAGTTGTCATGGAACTCTATTTTGATAAAGAAGCAATCAGAAAGTACTCTGAAAAAGAGTTATTGAAGATTGAAAAGGGGGAAATCCAAAACGGCTATGATATCGATACTTTTCTTTTTGTCTGTTGTTTTTGCTTTCAAAAATTTGGTGAAGACTGTATTAATATTATTGAAAAAGTCACTGATAAGCATGATTGTTATGATTTAGCAAATAGATACATAAAGAGTTTTTCTTGGCGTCCAGTTGATACGTTGAGTAGAGAACTTTTTAGAAGTATTGCAAATCATTACCCCACTGATATTGATTCAGTTTTACGAGTTCTTATTGAAAATTGTTCTAAAGAAAAATCTCCGCTGAATGCAGAATTTTTACACGAAATATTGTTTACTAAAAAACTAAGCGAACGCGATGGATTTTGGTTGCCGTTTATTAATCGATTAACTTATGAAGATGAGAGGGTCTATCAGTTAATTTCTTTATATGACAATGGAGATAGGATTAATGGACTGTCAAAAGAAAAAACCAAGCTAATCCTCACTTTATTCACATGGTTATTATCGTCTTCTAACAGAAAATTGAGAGATGAAACTTCAAAGGCTATGATAGAAATATTAAAGTATGATTTTGAATTAAGTGAATTTCTGTTAAGAAAGTTTGAAGATGTGAATGATCCTTATATTATTCAGAGACTATATGGAGTAATATTTGGAGCCAGTACCAAAAAAGTTAATCTGTTTGATAGAGAATTTCAATCCTTGGCAGAATATGTTTATTTGAGTGTATTTGATAAGGAATTTATCTATCCAGATATTTTGCTAAGAGATTATGCAAGATTAATTATTGAGAGATTTTTATTTGAATTTCCTACCAAGAAAACTATAATGGATTATTCAAAAATAATACCTCCTTATAAATCAGAACCGATTCCAGTAGTACCGACTGAGACTTATAGAGATTATGAAGCAGGTTCAAATATAGATGGATTTGATCGGATAGATTCTTCCATGAGACCAGAAGGAGTCGGAATGTATGGCGATTTTGGAAGATACACTTTCCAAGCAGTATTGACTCAATTTGAGAATATAGATGTTGAAAATTTATATCATTACGCTATGCAATTTATTCGTGATGAATTAGGATATACATCAAATAAATATTTGTCAGAATATGATATGGGGATGCGCCATCCGCTAGATAGAAGTGGAGGTCAGACGGTTGAAAGAATTGGGAAAAAATACCAATGGATAACCTTCTATAATATTTTGGCTAGGGTCTCTGACGCTTATAATCTCAAAAAATGGGATGATGAAGAAGACACTAGTTTTAAAGGACCTTGGGAACCCTATGTAAGAGACTTCGATCCTACTTTGAATTATCACACTTTATCACCATTGCACATTCTTCCGAAGTTTAGTATTGATTATGAGTTAGAATTTCTTGAACAAGAATCGAATAACAATGAAGAGATTGATGAATGGATTAATCAAAAACCGAGTTTATTTAATAAGCCTTTGCATTATAAAGATGATAATGGAATTGAGTGGGTGTTATTACACCAACACAAAGAATTAAAATATAAACCTGAGGAAAGTGAAGAAAATTTATTTGGTTATATTGAAGGAGAACAAAGGATTTGGAGAAAAATAGAGGCCTATTTTATTGAGAACTCAGAGTTTGCGGACTTTATACAAAACATCCAAGAAAAAAAGTTTTTGAGAAATAATATTTCTGATGGCGCCCCTTCTTACTATCAATTTTTTAATCGGGAGTTTGCTTGGTCACCAAGTGTAACAGAGGCTAATAATATTGGGTGTGATTACTATGTAGACACTGGTAAACAGAGAATTGAGCAACGGAAAAAGATAGATTTTAAGTGTTCAGATGACGAATTTGAAATTGTAGAGATAGAAGAAGATGTTGTCGTAAATATCAAAAAGAAAATTGCTAAGTTACAGCCAGCTCGCATCCATTTTTTATGGGAGGAAGAATACGATTTATCGAAAAAAGAAACAGTTTCATTCGATATTCCAAGTACTACAATCGTAAGTAAACTGAATTTAACTCAGAAAGAGCACGATGGTTATTATTATGATGGCAACGACTTAGTCGTTTTTGATGGAGAACTGACTGGTGTGATTAACGGATTAGTCATTAGAAAAGATTATCTTGATAGATTTTTAAAAGAAAATGGATTGAGCATTATCTGGGATTTCGTTGGAGAGAAGCAATATTTCACTCAAACACCAAGGGAACAATATTACAGTCGATGGGAAGGTATTTTTTGGGAGGATAAAGATAGTATGAGTAGTCAAATATATTTGGATGAGCAAAGGACAGTTAAGGATTGATTAGTCTGTATATAAGTTAAATATCTTCCTTTCTCCTCTTTCCTTCCGAACTGTATTAGAATAAGCACCAGTTTAGTTCGGAGCTCTAACCGCCAAATAGGATCTCGTTTGACTGTTTTTTCTAGTTAGGTTATAATGAGAATAGAAAAGGGTAGTTGCACTCACAACTACCCAATGCAGAACCGTTTAAGACGGTGACTAGTTTTATAATTACTAAAAAATAATCGTCAACCGGTCAAAGTTTAGACGGTTATTTTTTATTGCTCATTTTTACGATGATAATCACTAAGCCAATAAGGGATAGTTGGAAACTACCGAATCCCAGGATCAGTTGCATCGTCTCGTAAACTGACAACAATCTGCTCCTTTCTGTTAGATTTTGATGAGTTGCCCATAGGCACCACCTACCTTTCAGAAATTAGAGCCACCGTCTTTGAGAGGTTTAGAAACACAAAACCTACCCACCCATTTGAGAAACTCTTCTGCATAAAAAATTATAGCATACCTACATAGAAAATAGGTGAATTTTTGATGACTGGTTATTCTATAAAAACTATTATGCAATCCCTATCCTTCCGAAAAACTGCTACCCCGCCTTCCGCTTGTCGTCTATCCTTCCGAACTGTGCTATAATAGTGTTAGGAAAAAGGACTGTTTTGGTTAGGAGGAGAGATGTCCTATTGTCGATGGCAATGGTCGAACTGGACGACTCTTGGTCAACTTGGAGCTGATGAAGGCTGGCTCTCCTCCTATTGATATTAAAGTTTCAGATCGATTAGCCTAATATCAGGCCTTTGATGACTTCTATGCTAAGGGAAGCCTGTCAGCAATGGAAGATTTGTTTGCTCGTTATTTGAAAGGGAGATTGGATATGTATTTGTCTATTCTCTCCCTCGATGATGTAGAGTAAGTACAAGGAAGAATAAGGAATACCTATGGCTCATTTTGACCTTACAGAACGTTATGATTTTCAGCAGTGGATTATCAAGGATTTAGAAACAGAAAATGGTTTTACTCACAGACCGCAGAGCAATTATAATCAACGCTTGGCAATGGATACAGACATCTTGTGGGAGTTTCTGCGAGCAACCCAAGAAGACGAGATGGACTATCTCTTGAAGAAGTTGGACAAAGAGGTTATTCTCAACTTGATTAACCAAGAAATTATCAAGGGAGGTCTTCTCTTTGCCTTGAAGTCGGGGGTTTACATTGAAAATAAACAATTGAAACTGGTCTATCCCAAGCCTGCCACTTCCTTTAATGCCAAGGCAGTTAAGCGGTATGAGCAAAATCGTTTTACAGTTATGGAAGAGGTTGTCTACAAGGATCAGGAACGTGTAGACTTGGTTCTCTTTCTGAATGGCCTAGCTTTGTTTGCGATTGAGTTGAAGCTTAATTCCAGTGGTCAATTGGTAGATGATGCTATTCGTCAGTTGAAAAAGCGAGATAGCAAAAATCGCTTGTTTAAGTTTAATGCGGGCGTTTTGGCTTCTTTCGCGGTAGATACCTTAGAAGTCTACATGACGACCGAAATCAAGGGGCAAGATACCTATTTCCTTCCCTTCAATATGGGGAAAGGTGAAGGAGTTGACCAAGGGGCTGGAAATCCGCACAATGAATCTGGTCCAGATACAGCCTATTTTTGGAAGGAAGTGCTGGCTAAAGACAGTATCCTCCAGTTGATTGAACGCTTTATCTTTTTGAAGGTTGATCGGGATAAAAAATGCAAGAAAACGCTGATTTTCCCTCGTTACCAGCAAAGACGGGCAGTAAACCGTGTCCTAGAGGATATGAAGGTCAATCACACCGATAGTAATTACCTGATTCAACACTCGGCAGGGTCTGGCAAGACTAATACGATTGCTTGGTTGGCACATAGTTTGGTCAGTCTGCATGACCACGAAGACCGAAATGTTGTGGATGCGGTCTTGATTGTGACAGACAGGATTGTTGTGGACAGGCAGCTACAGGACGCTGTTCAGGCTATCCAGCATCAGCCTGGGGTTATCAAGGTGATGGATGAAAAGGCGACTTCCAGTGACTTGGCGGATGCCTTGGCTGGAAATACCAAGATTATCGCAACAACCATTCATAAATTTGCCCAAATCAATAAGTCAGATTGGATGACAGCTGGTCCAACTGCCCAGAAAAGATTTGCCATTCTGATTGATGAAGCCCACAGTTCGACGACGGGCTCCTATATGAGTGCTGTCAGTCAAGTTTTGACAGAAACAGATATTGAAGATGGGACGATGGATGAGGTGCAGGAGGTTTCAGTGGCGGATGCCATCGAACAAGAAATCGCTCGGACAGGAAAGCAAGGCAACATTTCGATCATCGCTTTTACAGCTACGCCTAAAGCGACAACCCTCCAGTTGTTTGGAAAAACCTTGCCAGATGGTTCAAAAGCTCCTTTTGATGTCTACTCTATGAAACAGGCTATCCAGGAAGGCTTTATTCTGGATGTCTTGAATAACTATACTACTTACAAGACTTACTACAAATTGAACAAGGCTGTTGAGGAGGATCCTCAGTTTAAGACAGGTCTTGCCAAGAGAAAGATTGCCAAGTTTATCGAATTATCTGATGAAAATATTGACCAGAAAGTTGAAATCATCATGGACCATTTCATCAGTCATGACATTATGGCTGAGTTGGGCGGTCAAGGTAAAGCTATGATTGTTACATCTGGTCGTGAAGCAGCAGTCAAGTATCAAAAGTCTTTTAAACGTTATTTCAAAGAGCATCATATCACCAGTATTGGAGCTTTAGTTGCTTTTTCAGGTAAGGTGAGTATGGATGATCAGGATTATACTGAGGCTTTGATGAACGGAATTGCGGAAGACAAGCTTAAAGAGAGATTTGATACAGATGATTATCAGGTCTTGATTGTGGCCAATAAATACCAAACAGGTTTTGACCAACCGAAATTGGTGGCTATGTATGTAGATAAAAAGTTGCGAGATGTAGCAGCTGTACAAACTCTATCTCGCCTCAATCGTACTGTGGGAGGCTACAATAAGAAAACTTTTGTACTAGACTTTAAAAATACCTATGAGGATATAAACAAGGCTTTTGCTCCTTACTATAAGGAAACGATTTTATCAGAAACTATTACGCCAAGTGATGTATTTGACTTGGTGCGTAAGATAGACGAATATGGTATTCTTGACAGTGATGTTATCCATGAGTTTAATCAATTCCTTTATCAAGAGAAACGTTCTAGTCGGGATAAGCAGAAGATGACAGCGTTGTTGAATAAAGGTTGCAGTCGTGTTCGGGAGTTTGATGCGAAGGAGCAGTTGGAAATCAAAAAAGTTTTCCGAGGTTTTCTTCGAATGTATACTTTCCTGATTCAAGCTACTGCCTATCAAAATGAGGTTCTGCATGAGCGTTATAATTATCTACAAGAATTGGTTAAGATGATTGAAGTTCGGCTTGGTGGGACGGATTTTACCATTGCGGATAAGATTGTGGTTGACTACATGAAGCACAAGCAAACAGGTGTCCATACCGTAGCTGACTTGGAAGGAGAATATACTCTTTCGCTTAATAAACCTAAGATCGGACCTATTGATGAAGAACAGGAAAAACGTCTTTCAGAGATTATTGATGAAATCAATGAGCAACTTGATTTGACGATTGATCCTCAAATCGGTGTTAGCGGGGCAGTTTCTATTCGTGAACTCATGAAGAAAAATGAGAAACTCAAGCAGTCTGCTAAGGTAAATTCTCGTGAAGATTTCGAGTTTTCTTTTGAGGATGAGATTGACAATGCTTTGACTGAGGGTTATATACAAAATCAAGATTTTTTTGGAGTCCTGCTTAATAACGATGATTTTAAAAAGAGAATTGCCAAGCTTTTTATAGACGATGTTTATAGAAGTTTGAAGGATGACAAATGATGATCCCTGTTTAATAGGGATTTTTTTATGAACTGGTTCTGTATCCTTCCGAAAATCTGCAGTGCATCCTTCCGAAGATTTACTATCCTTCCACAGCACTTAGAGCCGAAGATTTTTCGGCATAGTAAAAAGGACCTACATGTGTAAGTCCTTTTGTGTTTGCTTGATTAAGCTTGACCTGAAACTTCAGCAGCGTGGTCGTCCATTGAAAGAACTTCGTGGAAGACACGTTGAGTCAATTCAGTTTTTTGCTCTTTAGTGAGGTATTTAGTGTTTACGCAGTATCCAGAGATACGAACGATAACATCTTCACCAGCCATGATTTTTTCATAAACGTCGTTCAAGTCCATAACGTTCAAGTTAACGTGTTGACCACCTTGTTCAAGGTAACCATCAAGGATTGTTACCAAGTTGTTTACTTGCTCATCGAATGTTTTACCAAGCGCTTTTGGAGAAACTTGAGTAGTCAATGAGATACCGTCGTTGGCATGTTTGAAGTTGAGTTTAGAAAGGGTGTTCAAGTTTTGCAACCAACCACCACGAGCTTTAGAAGTTGGGTTAGCACCTGGTGGGAAGAATTCTACCTTAGAAGTGTTCACAGAACCATCTTCATTGAGGAATACACCACGGTGAACTGGAGAGTTACCAGTTTGTTTAGAGTAAGCAACGTTTGAAGTGATTGTCAAGATAGACACAGTAGCTTCAGCATTCTTGTACAATTTATGTTTGTTCAAACGAGTGAAGAATGCTTCCATGAGCCATTTCGCAATATCATCTACGCGGTCATCGTCTTCACCGTAACGTGGGAAGTCGCCTGTTACTTCGTAGTCGTAGATAAATCCATCTTCATCACGGATTGGTTTAACTTGTGCATATTTGATTGCTGACAATGAGTCAACAGTGTTTGCGAAACCACAGATACCGAAGCCCATGTTCGCACGAAGGTGAGTTGGCAAGAATGCCATTTGAACTGCTTCGTAGTTGTATTTATCTGTCATGTAGTGGATGATATTCATGGCATCAACATATGTATCAGTCAACCAGTCAAGGGCGATTTCAAAGTTCTTAACCACTTGGTCGTAGTCAAATACTTCAGATGTATTTGGTTCAACACCGTCGAATACTTTGTAATCTTTGTGAACGTCATCGTAACCGTTGTTCCAGCTTGAAAGAAGGGCTTTAAGGACGTTTACGCGAGCACCAAAGTATTGGATGTTGTGGCGTTGGTCTTCGCTTTCTGGATCAAGTGGAGATACACAGCAAGAGATACAAGACATTTCACCATAACCATCTTTCGCCATTGTTGTTACACCTTCATATTGGATAGAAGAGTGTTTGTGGCTCATTGCCATACAGTAACGACGGAATGAATATGGAAGTTTGTCTGACCAAAGAACTGTCAAGTTTGGCTCTGGAGAGTTACCGATGTTGTCAAGAGTGTTCAAGAAACGGTAGTCCATCTTAGTAACACGGTGACGACCATCGTTACCCATACCTGCCATAGATGTTGTCAAGAATGTTGGGTCACCAGAGTAGATTTCGTCGAAGGCTTTTGTACGAGCAAATTTCACTGTACGAAGTTTCAATACGAAATCATCAACAAATTCTTGGATTTCAGCCTCAGTAAATGTACCACGAGCCAAGTCACGTTCAGCGTAGATGTCAAGTACGATTGGCACACGACCAAGTGAAGTAGCAGCACCATTGATAACACGACATACAGCCATGAAAGCAATGTTTGTCCATTGGATAGCTTCTTTCGTGTTCATTGCAGGTTTGCGAACGTCAACACCGTATAAGTCACCTAAACGCACAACTTGTTGCAAAGCTTGGTACTGAAGGTTGACTTCTTCACGAAGGCGGATTGACTCTTCATCGATTTCAGTAATCGCATTCCAGTCAGCTACTTTTTCTTCCATCAAGTAGTCTGCACCGTAAAGTGCCAAACGAGCGTACATACCGATGATACGACCACGTGAATAAGCATCTGGAAGACCTGAAACGTGGTGTGAGTGGCGAGCACGGCGAATGTCAGCTGTGTAAGCACGGAAGATACCATCGTTTACAGTTGTAGCGTGTTTTGTATAGATTTCATGAAGGAGTGGGTCTGGAGTATAGCCGTTTTCGATCAAAGTTGTTTCAGCCATACGAATACCACCACGTGGCATGAAATTAAGTTTGAAGAGCTCATCATTTTGGAGACCAAAGATGAGTTCGTTTTCTTTATCGATGAAACCTGCTGGAATATCAGCGATAGAAGTCGCACGGTCGATATCCATTGGGAAACGAGTTTCCTCGTAAACAGCTTTTGTTTCTTCAATAATTTTCTTGATATGAAGTGTACGCTCAGTTGGGCCTGCAAGGAAGCTTTCATCTCCATCATATGGAGTGTAGTTGGCTTGAACGAAGCGAGTTACACTTGCTTTTTCTTGCCAATCTGTACCTTTGAAGCCTTCCCAGGCTTGGGCGAAAATGTCTTCAGCAACATTTTTTGTTTTTACTTTTGTTGACATGAGGGTTCTCCTTTTGAACATTTCGGTTAACACCGGTATGGTACTATTATAGCATTTGAAAGCACTTACTTCAAGGTTAAGCGTTGTGAAAGTTTGTGAAAATTCTTTCAATCTTTTTCATGTAGAAATAGGTACGTGCAAGACGTTTAAATGGAGTCATTTGGATAATCTGTTCAGAGTAGCTTTCTTTTCATTAGCAGCTGATTGCGGTATAATCTAAATTGTAAAGGAGTAACCATGTTAGTATTTCCCTTAATCAATGATTTATCTAGAAAAATTATTCATGTAGACATGGATGCTTTTTTTGCTGCTATTGAGGTAAGGGACAATCCTGAGTTGAAAGGAAAGCCTGTTGTTATTGGAGCTGATCCAAGACTATCTGGTGGTAGAGGCGTTGTGTCGACCTGTAATTATGAGGCGCGTGCCTTTGGGATTCACTCGGCTATGTCCTCAAAAGAAGCCTTTGAACGTTGTCCGCAGGCTATTTTTATCTCTGGTCATTATGAAAAATACCAAGAAGTTGGGCGACAGGTTCGAGAAATCTTTCATCGCTATACTGATTTGGTGGAGCCGATGTCAATTGATGAGGCCTATCTAGATGTGACGGAAAACAAGTTAGGCCTTAGCTCGGCAGTTAAAATCGCCAAACTCATCCAATACGACATATGGAATGAGTTGCATCTGACAGCTTCAGCTGGTGTTTCCTATAACAAATTTTTGGCAAAGATTGCTTCGGATATGGAAAAACCACATGGATTGACCTTGATTTTACCAGAAGAGGCTGTGGGGATATTGGCATCCTTGCCGATTGAAAAATTTCATGGTGTTGGCAAGAAAACTGTAAAACGACTACATGATATGGGGGTCTACACAGGGCAGGATCTGTTAGATGTACCAGAGATGGTTTTGATTGATACATTCGGTCGTTTCGGGTTTGACCTCTATCGTAAGGCGAGAGGAATTTCCAATTCACCTGTTAAGGCGGATCGAGTGCGCAAGTCTATTGGTAAGGAAAAAACCTATCGGAAATTACTTTATCGAGATGAGGACGTACTGAAAGAGTTAACCAGTCTTTGTCAACGGGTTACTGGTAGCTTGGAGCGTAATGAAAAGAAGGGTCGAACAATTGTGTTAAAGGTGCGTTATGGTGATTTTTCTACACTGACTAAACGCCATAGTCTTGATGAATACACCGACCAGTTAGATATCATTGAAAAAGAGGTTCGTCAGTTGATTGAAGAGATTGGACAAGTTGAAAAAGGTATCCGCTTGTTAGGAGTGACAGTCACAAACTTTCAGGCTTGAGTTCTGTGGGAGTGAGAAAGGACTCAATTACAGAAGAGTTTGTTATCAATTTCTCTCCCTTCAAAAGGTCTCCCAGATAGTTGGAACGAGTTCTAACCGCAAACTGAAAGAACATATTAGAGTAAAACCAGCAAATCTACTGACTTGCTGGTTTTTATACTTTAAAAAACTCTTCAATATCTGCCTGATCTATGCCAATCATGGGGTCAATGGTTAGCAGGTTGTCCACCGTTAGAATATATTCTCTAGGTTGGGCACTTGCTTTTTCTGGCTGGTCTTGGTCAAGAAGGGACAGTTGCTGGCTGAATTCTGTTACTGGCTCTGTTTGTTTTGGCTTATCCGATTGAGCAGGTGGCTGGCTTTGCTTGGCTGTGGCTGTTTTGCTTTCGTTGTTTTCAGTCAAGCTTTCCTTGCTGTCCTGCTTTGCCATTTCCCCTTGGAAACGTGGGACCAGATAGGTTTTGCGAAGGGTGCCAGCATTTTTGACGGCGTAGTCAAAGGCGGAGATTTCGCCTAGAAGAATGAGCTTGCTCTTGGAACGGGTGATAGCGGTGTAGACCAGGTTGCGCTGGAGCATGCGGTGGCTGGTGCGGGTGATGGGAAGGATAACGACCTGAAACTCACTACCTTGGGACTTGTGGATGGACATGGCATAGGCCAGGGTAATCTTGTACCACTCATTGTGGGGATAGGTGACCTCGCTACCATCGAAGTTGATGGTAATCTCATCCTGCTTGGAGTCTGTGTACTTGGCAGGTAGAAGGTCGGTAATGTAGCCCAAATCACCATTGAAGACATTGGCCTCGGCATCGTTGACCAAATGGATGACCCGGTCGCCTTGGCGGAAGGCCTGCTCATTGTGGAGGAACTCGAGTTCTCCGTCTTTTAGAGGATTGAGCAGGGCCTGGGTCATGGTGTTGAGTTGGTCAATGCCTGCGGCCCCACGGTACATGGGAGCGAGGATTTGGACTTCGTTTGCAGGGATGCCTGACTTGATGGCTGCGCCGACAATGCGTTCAATCAGAGCTGGAATTTGTTCGTTTTGAGCTTCAAAATAGGAGCGGTCAGCCTTTTTCTCACGGAAATCGCTCGGCAGGGCCCCTTGGCGAATCTGGCTGGCTAGGGTAACAATAGTTGAATCATCGGATTGGCGGTAGATGCGTTCCAGAGTGATGCTGGGTAGCTTGTCAATTTTTAAGAGGTCAGCTAGGACTTGGCCGGGACTGACAGAAGGTAATTGCTCCGCATCGCCGACAATCAGAACTTGGGTTTGGGAGGAAATGTTCTGGAAGAGCTGGTTTGCCAACCAAGTATCTACCATAGAAAACTCATCCACGATGATAAAGTCGGCATCCAAATAATCATCACGGTAGGATTCTTCTTGTCCTTCTACCAGACCGAGGTGGCGGTGGATGGTGGCGGAAGGCAGACCTGTCAATTCATTCATTCGTCTGGCTGCTCGTCCAGTTGGAGCGGCTAGGAGGACAGGGCATTCTTCTCGGTTGCCAGTTAGGTCAATCTTATGCAAGATGGCGTAGACCGCGATAATACCGTTAATAACCGTTGTTTTTCCAGTCCCTGGTCCGCCTGTCAGAATGAAAAGCGGATTGGTAATGGCTTGGACGATGGCTTCTTTTTGAATGTCATCGTAGGTAAGGGAAGACATAGTTTCTAGCTCTGCTATAGCAGCCTCAACGTCTGCGCGTGGGAAGGGTTTGAAACCATTTTTTCCCATCAGGCGGGTCAGGTTTTTATGGATGCCATGTTCGGCAAAGTAGAGGCTGTTGTCAAAAATCTTTGTGCCTTCTTGCTGTACCTTGTTGTCTGCAATCAGTCCCGTCAATTCTTTGGCAACAGCAGCGGGGTCCAGCTCTGTATGGCGGGATTTTTCCAGCAGTTCAAGGGTTGCTTCCAGTAAGTCTCTGGCCTCCACATAGGTATCGCCTGTTTCCATGGAGCGATGAATGAGACTAAAGAGCATACCAGCCCGAAAGCGTTGGGGTGAATCACTGGCAATTCCCAGGTTTTCCGCAATCCTATCGGCAATGGTAAAGCCGAGCCCCTGGACATCTTCGACCAGTTGATAGGGATTTTCTTCAATAATCTGAAGTGTTTTTTCCTTATACTGGTCTTGGATTTGAAAGGCCAATTTATTGGGAATGCCATACTCGGCTAGTTTTGCCAAGATCATTTCGGTTCCATAATTGAGGCGGAGTTTTTCGACAAATGCCTGCCTGTTCTTGCTGGATAGGCCTGTGATTTGGGTCAGTTTTTCAGGTTCAGCTAAAATCTTATCAATGGTATCTTCGCCATAGAGCTCAACGATTTTTTCAGCCGTTTTGCGTCCAATTCCCTTGAAATGATCACTGGAGAAATATTTGACAAGTCCGGCAGAAGTGGGCTTGCTGCGTTCGTAACGCGAAATTTGCAGCTGCTGACCATACTTGGGATGGGTAACCAGATTGCCATAGAAACGATAGTCTTCTCCTTCAATGACATCGGCAATCGTTCCGGTCACAATAATTTCGTAGTCGTCATAGTCAGCGTCAGTTTCCTCGATTTCAAGGAGAAGGATTTTATAAAAATTACTAGGATTTTCAAAAATAATCCGGTCAATAGTACCGGTAACATACACTTCGTTCATAGAGTTTAGTTCCAATAATAATGAAAAAGAAGTTTGGAACGGATTGCTCCAAACTTGTTTGTATTAATCAACAGTCCCGATTCGGTTGAATGGCCACATCCGAAAGACGACTTCCCCTTTGATATTTTCACGGGAGAATGTTCCCACACTACGGCTATCTAGTGAAACGAGACGATCATCCCCCATCAAGAAGTACTGACCTTCTGGGACCGTTATAGTGAAATCTACGTAACCATTGGCATCCTGTGTAAAGGCCTCAGCAGATTGCGCAACGGCCTGGAATTGTTTGTTGTAAGAATAGACTTCTTGAAGTTTATCTTTCTGGAATGCGTCTAGATATTCATCTAAGTAAGGCTCGTCCACTTTTTGGTCGTTAACATAGAGGACATCGTTTTCGTAGCGGATGGTGTCACCTGGCATGCCGATAACACGTTTGACAATTAATTTTTCGTCACCATTACTGTCTGTCTCGCTAGCAACAACAATATCGAAACGGTCGATTGATGTTGTTTTCAGCATAATCAATTTTTCTTGGTGTTGAAGTGTCGGGTCCATGGAATGCCCGTCAACTGAAACTGGATTCCAGATATAGTATCGACTGGCGAACACAGCTACGATAAATAAGATAAAGAATCCCCATTCGGCAATGAATTTCATGAATGGGGAACGATTGGTACCTTTTTTAATTCCCATGAATTTGTTTTCCTTATTTCAATAATTTTTGTGCTTTTTGCGTATTAGCAAAGTGAAGTTTGGCAGTCTCATTGAGACCAGCCATGCCATATTGTTTTAAGATGCTTGCTGCGACTTGGTCGGATTTACTGCCCGCTCCAGACGGTAGTTGCATTCCAACTAGTTGACCAAGCTGGGCAAGATTTTCTAAAAACATACTTCTTGCAATGATAGAAGATACTGCCACAGCCAGATACTTACCCTCAGCCTTTTCTTCTAGTGTGACGGGGTTGGGAAATTGATTGGCTTCCTTCTTCAAGTACTTTTGATAATTTTGACTGGATGTAAAAGCGTCAATGACAATCTTCTCAGGCTTTATTCCCTTTTGCAAGAGTAGGAAAATCGCTTGATTGTGCAGGGCAACCTTGACAGATACTGCATTATAGCCTTGCTCAATGACTTCGTTGTATTTTTTCGGTGACAATAGCAGAGCTTGGTGGGGGATTTTCTCTTTTAAGAGAGGAGCGATTTGGCAGATTTTTTGGTCTGTCATTTTCTTAGAATCATCCACACCTAGCGACTTGAGAAAAGCATGGTCTTCTGGGCGGACAAAACTAGCAACGACTGCCAAACCTCCAAAATAAGACCCGTTTCCAACCTCATCTGTACCAATCATGGGCAGGTTTTGACCAGGATTGGTTGTCTGTTCAGAGCTTTCTGGCTCATAGCCCCAGAGCCTTGCTTCCTGCTCCGCCATTTCCCCCTGAAAAACGATTTTTCCAGAAGTGTAGATGGACAGGCTAGCACCGGTCAGTTTGAAAAATGCTTCTATGTAGGGATTTTTACTGGCCTGCCGATAGCGGTCATAGTGAGCCATCATGGCCTGTTTTTGCTGGACAGATGCCTTTAGTACAATGGTATTCATGTTCTTATTGTAACACAAATGCTAGTTAGAGTGTGCAGAAAAAGGTAGAATTTACTATAATGGGAAAAGAAAGAGAGAATGTGTAATGACTGAAAAAATGCAGTATAAATGGGCGACTCTGGGAACAGGTGTCATTGCCAACGAATTGGTTCAGGCCTTGCAGGCTATGGGAGGAAATCTTTATTCGGTGGCTAACCGTACCTATGGCAAGGGTGTGGAATTTGCGCAAAAATATGGCATCGAGAAAGTTTATCAGGAAATCGATGATGTGTTTGAGGATCCTGAAGTAGACATTATCTATATTTCTACGCCTCACAATACCCATATCAATTATTTGAGAAAGGCCTTGAAGGCTGGGAAGCATGTCCTCTGTGAAAAATCTATTACGCTTAATTCAGAAGAATTAGCAGAAGCCATTCAACTGGCAGAAGAAAATCAGGTTATCCTGGCAGAAGCCATGACTATTTTCCACATGCCAATCTATCGTCAGTTGAGCGAAGTTGTTGCCAGTGGCAAGCTTGGAGATTTGAAGATGATTCAGATGAACTTTGGCAGCTACAAGGAATACGACATGACCAACCGCTTTTTCAATAAAAACTTGGCAGGAGGCGCCCTCTTGGATATTGGTGTCTACGCACTGTCATTTGTCCGTTGGTTTATGACGGAAAAGCCAAATCAAGTCCTATCACAGGTCAAATTGGCTCCGACAGGTGTGGACGAGCAGGTAGGGATTTTGCTCAGCAATGATGCAGGAGAGATGGCGACCATCGCCCTGACCCTCCATGCCAAACAGCCAAAACGTGGAACGATTGCCTACGACAAGGGCTATATCGAACTCTACGAGTATCCTCGTGGTCAGAAAGCAGTCATTACCTATACTGAAGACGGTAGTCAAGAGGTAATCGAAGCGGGCGAGACAGCCAAGGCTCTTTCTTATGAAGTGGCGGATATGGAAAAAGCTGTCGCAGGCATCGAAAATACCATGCACCTAGCCTACACCCAAGATGTCATGGACATTATGACCCAACTCCGTAAAGAATGGGGTTTGGCTTACCCTGAAGAGGTGTAGTAACGAATTCGAATGTGTTATTTTGGGTCAGGCCAGTAAACAGGGAGCCTCATAAATAGTTTCTGATAAGCCATTAGCTGGTATTACTTTTTCAGAAAATGGAGAGGGAAATCTAGAAATATACAAATACACAGAAATCTTGTGTAGTAATCATATTATCAAACGCATAAAATCGATGTTGCAGGCAACATGATTTTATGCGTTTTTGTGAATTGTAGGATTCTTACTTCTTTAGTGAATAATTTGTAAACGACCATTGATAAGAATTTACAAAGAAATTACAATCTATACTTAGATATTTTACGTAATTTTCATTGGAATTTGATGAAAATGGGTTAGACTAATTTTGGACTTAAGTCTGAATAATACCAAGGAGTTTTAAATGAAAAAGAAATCTACCTATCTTCAATGTGCAACGATCTTGTTTGCTACTTCAGTGCTTCTTTTAGCAGCTTGCAGTAACCAAGCAAGTGTTAAATTAGATACTGAAGCTGTTAATGATGCAGCTTTAGCTGAGCAGACAGCGAATGGAAAAACAGTAGCTCTTTATGATACTAGTAGGGCTAAAACGGAGGATTATTCCAAGGTAAATGAAAATCAGGCCAAGTATGTTTTTCTTTTCATCGGAGATGGGATGGGGGTTACTCCGGTAACAGCTGCAGAGAATTATCTAGGCTATACCCAGACCAATAAGGGAGAAATTTACCCAGACAGGATGAATTTTACAGAGATGCCAGTTGTTGGTATGAAGACTCAATTCGACTGCCACTCTTTTATTCCAGACTCAGCCTCTACAGCGACTGCATTTGGGACAGGAATAAAAACTCAAACGGATACGGTGGGGCTTTCTGGAGACTTTAGTCAATCTGCAGATTCAGTGGCAGAAAAAGCTAAACGAGCAGGTAAAGCTGTTGGTATCATTTCCTCCGTGACTTTAAACCATGCAACACCTGCTGCATTTTATGCTAATGTAGAATCACGTAATTCATATTATGATATTGGCTTACAAATGGCAGAGACAGACTTTGATTTTTTTGGTGGTGGTTCCCTCAAGCATCGAACAGGGAAGGAAAAAGATCAAAAAGATCTATATACCATTTTAGAAGAACGTGGCTATACTATCGCAGATACCAAACAAGAAGCTGAGCAAATTACAGCAGATTCAAAGAAAGTGTATATGGTAGCTGAGGACTTGCAGGATGATGGTGCCATGACATATGCTATTGACCAAAACAGTGATAGCCAGACCTTGAAAGATGTAGTGGACAAAGGTATTGAAGTACTGTCAAATAATCCAGAAGGTTTCTTTATGATGGCAGAATCAGGGAAAATAGACTGGGCTGAGCATGCCAATGACGGAGTGACCACAATGGAAGAGGTCATTCAGTTTCAAGAAGCAATCCAGTCTGCAGTGGATTTTTACGATGAACATCCAGACGATACCTTGATTGTGGTAACTGCAGACCATTCTACAGGTGGTTTCACCATAGGAAATGGTTCAACTGGGTATGAGACCTATTTTGACCTCTTAACAAATCAAAAAGGTTCACAAGTTGCTTTCCAAGAGAAGGTAAAAAGTGCTCTTGAGACCAATCCAAATATTTCATTTGAAGAATTTGCATCTCAGATTACAGCATTCTTCGGTCTAGTTCTTGATCCTAATGCCCCAGCAGAAACTGGTACAGAAGCAGCAGTTGAAGCCTATAAGGAGCAACAGGAGAGCAATCGCTTGATTTGCTCGCAAGAGGAATACCAGGAACTCAAAACTGCTTTTGAAGAAAGTAAGAAGGCAAGTGAAGAACAAAATGTCCAGTATGGTGGCTATGATCCAGTTTCCATTACAGCTACCCATATTTTAGATAAAAAAGCAGGGTTAGCTTGGACAACGACTGCCCATGCGGGTGAAAAGGTACCAGTCTATGCTATGGGTTCCGGGGCCTATATGTTTGACGGGGAATTTGATGATACGGATGTCGCAGTTCGCTTGGGAGAAGCCATGGGCTTTAATGGAGAGGTAGCAGGTCCGAAAGACCAGATGGAAACAGAAACCAAGAAACCTGTTGGTGTTGGCCTAATTCCTCCTGCTTCTGGAAATGAATAATTTTAGCTTAGGCTCAAGCACAGGCTACTAGTCAGACTTGGGATCAACATTTTGTGCAGTGGTTGATTAGCTTTACTAGTCTGGGAGAATTAAACAGCTTTAGAGGAATTGTTTCAGCTAATCACTTTGAAATTTACATGTGACCAGAGAAAGTCCGAACCTAGATACTAGGAAGTGAGGGAACACTCCTAGTCAGGTTGAGTTCTATCCTTTTCCAAAATCTCTTCGTTTCTTAAGTTCGTATGACAATTTCGTGACAGAATCCTTTTCTAGATTACAGAGTGAAAACATTTTGTTAAAAGACTGGTTTTAACCTTGTTTTTTAGCTTTGATTTATATAAGATAGAACCATTAAATTGGAAAAGGAATGAAAAATGAAACGTAAGAAGTTATCAAAATCACAATATATGCGTCGCAAGAGAAAAACACCTGTTATGAAAGCCAATAAGAAGGTGCTTTACACATCATCATTGGCCCTTTCATTATTTGCTACTGGGATTACAGCTCCAAATGTTTTTGCATTGGATTGGACTCCCCGTAGTGTAAGTGAGATTAGTCAAGAAATCGAAGATAAAGGCGGAAAATTAACCTATACCGTAAAGTATGGTGATACCTTAAGTGCGATTGCCGAGGCTATGAATATTGATTTGGATATTTTAGCTCAGGTTAACCAAATTGCAGATGTGAATTTGATTTTCCCTGATACAGTTTTGACTACTACGGTTGATCAAAATCATCAAGTAACGCAAATTGAAATTCAGGCACCTGTACAAGAAGAAGCTGCTGAAAATACTGTGCAAGCAACAGTCGATATTGCAGCTAATGAAATTACAGTAAATGATACAGTTATCCCACTGGAGTCAACGGATGCGCCTAGTTCATCTGCTTCAATTACAGAAGGTTCAGTTGAAACTCCAGTAGAGGAAGCACCGGTCACAGAAGTCCCTTTAGAAACCCCATTGGAAGAAACCCCAGTAGAAGAAGTTCCAGTTACAGAAGTCTCAGTTGAAACTCCAGTAGAGGAAGCACCGGTCACAGAAGTCCCTTTAGAAACCCCATTGGAAGAAACCCCGGTAGAAGAAGCACCGGTCACAGAAGTCCCTTTAGAAACCCCAGTAGAGGAAGCACCAATCACAGAAGTCTCAGTTGAAACTCCAGTGGAGGAAGCACCGGTCACAGAAGTCCCTGTAGAAACCCCAGTAGAGGAAGCACCGGTCGCAGAGGTGAACTCTGTAGAGGCAGCCCCTGTGACTCCTACACCAGTCGCGTCAACTGCAACAACAGTTGCTACGGTTTCAACAACTTCATCAAGTACTACTAGTTCATATGATGTTGGACTCCAACCTCAGGTTGCAGCATTTCGAGCTGAAGTAGCTAATGCCTTTGGAATCACGTCATTTTCAGGCTACCGTGCGGGTGACACAGGGGATCATGGTAAAGGATTGGCAATTGACTTTATGGTTCCTCAAAGTTCGGCTTTGGGTGATCAGGTCGCTGCATATGCTGTGGTTAATGTAGCATCGAAAAATATTAGTTATATCATTTGGAAACAACGATTCTACTCACCTTATGCTAGTATTTATGGACCAGCATATACATGGAACTTAATGCCAGATCGTGGAAGTATTACGGAAAACCACTATGATCATGTTCATGTATCCTTTAATCAGTAAAATTGTAATAGCAAAAGCCAAACTCAAAGCGAGCTTGGCTTTTTGAATGTAAGCAATTAGATTAATACTTTCAAGAAAAGTTGGTTTTATATTTTTTTGCAGAAAACAATCCTATCTCCAAAACTTAGTGTAGCCCTTCTTATCATACATATTAAAAAAATCATGTTTCGGAGGAGTTGCCAATCAACTTCTTGGTTTTACATTATTTTGAAGAGGTTATTGGTTGCTTCGTAGCTTGCTGCCTTGATATCGTTTGTGAAGATAGCCATAGTGACTGCTTCAGGAGCAATGGAAATGTGGTTCTTGGCAACCGAGAAACCGATAATAAAGGTTCCATTCATGATAAACATAGGCTGGTTCCATTTCAATTCTACTGTTAGATTTTGAAATTCTTTCTGAATCTGTTCAAAGATTGGTTCTAATTTGAATTTTAAGATTGGGTTCTTAAAATTGATCAAAAAAAATTGGAGCATGAGGCTTCCTCTTCTTCATTTCTATCATGCTAAAACTAGAGAGGAGCATTGCCCCTCCTTAATCTTTTATCACCCCCAAATTGCTGTTGCTTGATAAGGTTTGAGAGTTATTGTTTTGCCTAGCTTACTATCAGGGTAATTGCTAATCAGGATATGTCCCTGTGCGTAGTTGTCTAGCAGTTCTATTTCAACCTCTTCCGGAAAGAAATTATTTAGGACAAGCAATTGTTCGCCATTTAACAAGCGCTCGAAGGCATAAACCTTGTTACTTTCATGATAGGCAGCTCGGTAATCACCTTCGGAAATGATAGGAAGTTTTTTTCTGAGTCGAATCAACTCTTGGTAGAAGGTGAAGATCGGGCCATTTTTTTCATTTTCAACGTTTATCGTTGGGTAGGATTTGCCAGCTTTTAGCCAAGGTGTAGCTGTTGAAAATCCGGCATTTTCGCTAGCATCCCATTGCATAGGTGTGCGAGAATTATCACGGGATTTTGCTTGAATAATTTTAAAGGCTTGTTCCGGACTCTTGCCTTGATCCAGAAGCATTTGGTAGGCATTGATAGATTCTACGTCAACATAATCATCCATACTATTGTAATCAGGGTCAATCATGCCGATTTCTTCTCCCATATAGATGTAAGGAGTTCCCCGAGAAAGATGGATGGATGCAACTAACATCGTCGCTCCTTCATTGCGGAAGTTTTCTATATCCACAAAGCGATTGAGGGCGCGGGGTTGATCGTGATTGTTGTAGAAAAGTGCGTTCCAGCCATTTCCGACTGACATCTCTTCGCCCCAAGTGTGGAAGAGGCGTTTGAGTTCCTCAAAGTCAAAGTCCTTAATGGTCCACTTTTGACCATCTTTGTAATCCACTTTCAGGTGGTGGAAGTTGAAGGCCATGGACAACTCTTTACGCTCAGGTGCTGTATATAATATACAGTTGTCAATGGTAGTCGCTGACATTTCACCGACTGTGATAAACCCTTCTTCACTACCGAAGGTTGCATTGTTCATCATTTTGAGATAGTCGTGGGTGATGGGGCGGTCTGTGTAGGCTGGTTTTCCATCATCAATAGGACAGTCTTCTAAGACTTCGTCCTTTCCGATGACATTGATAACATCAAAGCGGAATCCTTTAACACCCTTATTTTTCCAGAAGTTGACAACCTTGAATAGCTCTTCACGAACAGATGGATTCCGCCAATTAAGATCAGCTTGCGTTACATCATAAAGGTGTAGATAGTATTTCCCAGTTTCTCCGAAAGGAGCCCATGCACTTCCACCAAACTTGGAAACCCAGTCAGTGGGTTGGTCTCTCAAGATAAAGAAATCCTGGTAGTATTTGTCTCCAGCCAAGGCTTTTTGGAACCATTCGTGGTCTGTCGAGCAGTGGTTAAGGACCATGTCTAGCATGAATTCAATTCCTAATTTCTGACCAACGGCTACCATCTCTTCAAAGTCCTCCATTGTACCAAAATCAGGGTTTACTGCGGTATAGTCTGATATATCATAGCCGTTATCTCGTTGTGGACTTGGATAGAAAGGGTTGAGCCAAATCATATCAATGCCTAGCTCTTTTAGATAAGGAAGTTTTTCGATAATCCCCCGTAGATCCCCAACACCATTTCCAGTTGTATCCTTGTAAGATTTTGGGTAGATTTGATAAACTACTTTACGCTTGTCTATTGTCATTTCGCTCTCTCTTTCCTGTTTTTCTTGGTTGATAAGCAATGATAGGAGGTGCAAGCTATCTTGCGCCCTCCTAGAACATTAATTCTTTGTAATTGTCAGAATGGTCTTGCCTTGTGTGATTGTACGAGGAAGATTTCCGATAACTTGAGTGTCAAAATCAGTTTGATTTGTCACAATGATAGGTGTTTCAGCAACAAGACCAGCAGCCTTGATGACTGCGATGTCGAAATCAATTAGAAGGTCGCCAGCTTTTACTTTGTCACCTTGTTTGACATGGGCTGTAAAGCCTTTTCCTTCTAAACCAACAGTATCCATACCGATGTGCATCAGCAGTTCAATACCAGTTGAAGTTGTAATACCAATCGCGTGGAAAGTTGGGAAGAGTACAGAGACCTCCCCGTCTACAGGAGCGAAAAGCTTGCCTTCACTCGGGTCAATTACAATTCCTTTTCCCATCACACCAGATGAAAATACTGGATCAATAGCTTGTGATAAGTCTCTTGCTTCACCAGTTAGCGGACTAATAAGCTGGATTGATGTGTCAGCAACAGTCGAAGGAACAGAAGCAGCTTCTTGTGCAGCTTGCAGTTTTTCGTCTTCTGCTTTAGTTAAAATACCTGCTTTACGGAAGAAGAATGTTAATACAAATGGAATAGCAATCGCAACAGCCATTGCAAAAGTAAATGGTAACCAGTATTGTGCTTTAATAGCCAAAATACCTGGAAGTCCACCGACACCAATTGCGTTGGCAGTGATATTCAACGAAGTTGAAATGAGACCTGCTAAACCAGAACCAATCAAACCAGCCACGAATGGATATACATATTTAACGTTTACACCAAAGAGAGCAGGTTCAGTTACACCGAGGTAGGCAGAAATAGCTGCAGGAAGTGAAATTTGTGCTTCTTTTTCGTTGTGTCGGTTCATAAAATAGTATGCCAATACAGCAGAACCTTGTGCAATGTTAGAAAGAGCAATCATTGGCCATAAGCCAGTTCCCCCAGCATCAGCAATCAACTGAGTATCGATAGCATTTGTCATATGGTGGAGTCCAGTAATAACAAACGGAGCGTAAAGTGCACCAAAGATTGCACCAAATACAGCTTTAAATGGACCTGTTAAACCAGCCAAAACAACCGTTGATAAGGCTTGACCAAGTGTCCAACCAAGAGGGCCAAGGATTGTATGAGCTAGAATAATAGCAGGTATCAATGAAAGAAATGGAACAAAAATCATTGATACAACTTCTGGGATGCGTTTACGCCAGAAAATTTCTAGATAAGAGAGTGCTAGACCCGCAAGCAAGGCTGGAATAACTTGAGCTTGGTAACCGATACGGTTGATGGTAAAACTACCAAAATTCCATACCCAATCACTAGCAATCGTTGCAGCATCAGTACCTGGAACAGCGTAAGCATTGAGCAATTGTGGAGAAACCAAACAGATACCCAGTACAATACCGAGAATTTGAGTTGTTCCCATTTTACGAGAAACAGACCAGGTAATTCCTACAGGTAAAAAGTGGAAGATTGCTTCACCTGGTAGCCATAAGAAATGGTTAACACCGTTCCAGAATGGAGATACCATAGTGATGGTGTTTCAGACGGGGTTTCCATCGGCATCAAATACCTTAACTCCATCAGCAACTTGTTGTCCTAACCATGGCATCCCAACCGCTTCAAGAACGTTACGGAAACCAAGGATAAGACCACCTACGATAATAGCTGGAATAATCGGTGTGAAAATTTCAGCTAGCATCGTCATGACACGTTGAATGGCATTTTGATTACTCTTAGCAGCTGTTTTAGCGGCTTCTTTAGATACACCTTCAATACCAGATACGGCGGTGAAGTCATTATAGAAAACCGGCACATCGTTGCCAATGATAACTTGGAATTGACCTGCGTTTGTAAATGTACCTTTTACGGTAGAAATGTTTTCAATTGTTTTAACGTCTGCTTTGCTTTCATCAGCTAAAACAAAACGCATACGAGTTGCACAGTGTGTTACTGCGGTGACATTTTCTTTTCCGCCAATGGCTTTCAAGAGTTCCTGGGCTTCATGTTGATATTTCCCCATTATTTTTCCTCCTCAGTGGCAAGATCTGCCACCACCTAAATTTTTCCAATATATAAATAATTGGTTAAATTATTTATATAAATTTACAATATTTGTACGGACAAATATATTTCAAAAATATTGTATACGATTCCATAAAACAATGCAAGCGTTTTTACTCATTTTTTTTAAAAATTTGTTATAATATTCTAGTTGTATGATAAAAAACAGACTAATGTTGGAGTAATAAAATGAAAAAATATCAAGAAATATATAATGATTTAAAAGAGAAAATACGAACAAATGTCTATCCTGCTGAGACTTCTTTACCAACTGAACAACAATTGCAAGAAATGTATCAAGTTAGCCGAGATACTGTTCGAAAAGCACTGGCTATTCTGACAGAACGCGGAATGATTCAAAAAGTTCAAGGAAGAGGTTCTCTAGTTTTAAAACAGGAACTATTGAATTTTCCTATTTCTGGCTTAACTTCGTATCAAGAATTGACGGATGCTTTGCAGTTGCAGTCAGATACAGCGGTTGTTGATTTGGAGCTCATTACAGTAAATAGTAATTTATCTCAATTAACAGGATTTGAACCATTTAGTAAAGTATGGAAAATTGTACGTACAAGGTCCATAGATGGAAAGGTTTCAGTAGTTGATACGGATTATCTCTCTTCAGATATTGTTCCGAAGATGGATAAAGAAATCGCAAAAGGTTCAATCTATCAATATTTAGAAAAAGAACTAAAATTGGATATATCCTATGCTCAAAAAGAAATTACGGTTGAACCAACCAGTTGGGAAGAACGTGAATTGATGAAGACTCAAGACGATTACTTGGTGTTGATAAAATCAAGAGTTTTTCTAGGCGATACACAACAATTTCAATATACTGAAAGCAAGCATAAAATTGATAAATTCCGCTTTGTGGATTTTGCTCGTAGAAAGCATTCACTATAGTAAGAATTAGCCAAAAATAGGTTTTTACGTTATAATAGATGGAAGATGAGGGGAAATATGGCAAATTTAAATCGATATAAATTTACTTTTGGCGAAAAGCAACTGACTTTAACGACAGAGCATGATAATCTTTTTATGGAAGAAATTGAACGAGTTGTTCAAGAAAAATATCAAGCATTAAAAGAAAAAATGCCTACTGCGGATTCTGAAACTCTAGCCCTTTTATTGGCAATTAACGCACTATCTGTACAGCTGACACGCGAAATAGATTTTGAAAAGACCGAGGCTGAGTTGGCAAGCCTGAAAGCCAAGGATAAAGTTTCAAAAGAAAATGTGACCTTGGTTGATTTGGATGAACTTGAGGAAAAAGTATGATTACACTAGCAATCATTTTCATTCTAGTATGGAGTTTTTATATCGGATATAGCAGAGGTATAGTGTTACAAACTTTCTATGGTTTAGGAACTATTGTTTCATTAATGGTTGCATCTGCACATTTCATGAAGTTGGCACAATTTTTATACCTCTGGGTTCCGTTTGCAAATGCAACTCAAGGAAGTTATAACTATTTCTTTGATGAGAAGTATCTTTTTGACTTAGATAAGGTTTTTTATGCGGGGTTATCATTTTTGCTACTCTATGTAGCTGTTTATGCCTTGGTACGTTTTATAGGAATTTTTGTCCATCTTTTAGAAGGTTTTAATCCAGATACTCAGTTGAGCAATCTCATCAGTGGCATTGTAGCGGTTATGGTAACCTTTATTTCCCTGCAGATCGTGATGGTTCTATTGTCTAGTATTCCACTTGCAGTGGTGCAAGAGAAGCTTCATAGTAGTTTTTTTGCCAATTTCATGATTCAATACACACCATTCACTAGTAGTTTTTTTAAATCTCTCTGGTTGAGTAATATTACAGGGTAAGGGAGACCTTATCCTTTTTATCATCATTTATACTCTTCGAAAATCAAAAGCAGACGTTGTTGACTTGATTTGATGAGTGAGAGTGGGAAAGAACTCGACCAGTCTAAAAAGAGTTTGTCAACAAGTCTTTATTTCTAGTTGTTGAGCTGAAACAGTCTATCCCCAGACTTCAATTTATGTGAGCTGACTGCCGTCAGCTTATATTTCCCACTTTAAAAGGTCTCCCAGACCTTTTAAACTCCCGCCCCCGCATAGCTCCAAATATTCCCCAAGCCTTTGGAGCTAGTCTGATTTTGATTTTGATTTTAATTGAGTAATTGAGTATTAGTTGACTGTGAAAACTTTGATGTTAGAGTGGAAAAGACCATATAATCAGCTATTTTATCTTATATTGTTTTGATAATGAGATAAAATTAAGGAGAAGACTAAGTAGGAACATATGAATAATAAGATTATAGAAACCCTTGAATTTCACAAGGTAAGACAAAAAATTGAGCCCTATCTCTTGACGGAACAGGGCTTTGAAGAATTGCGACAGTTGGAACCCATGGTGGAAGTTCACCGTATCCAGCAGGCCTTTAACGAGTTGACAGACATAGCGCAGATTTTTGTAGAAAATCCCTATTTCAGTCTGGCTGCTACTAGTGACATCGGTCCAGCTATGCGTCGTTTGGAGCTAGATGCCGATCTTAATATCACTGAGTTACTAGCAGTGAAAAAAATATTGGAAGTTTCTAAGTCTCTCTTGGATTTTTATGAAAATCTAGAAAATGTCAGTCTTACCCAGCTGGATAAACTCTTTGAAAAGATTGAGCTTTTTCCACACTTACAAGGCTCCCTCCAATCCATCAATGATGCGGGGTTTGTAGAGGATTTTGCTTCAGAAAAGCTGGGTCGTATTCGTAGAAAAATCCGTGAAACCGAAGACCAGGTTCGTCAGGTCATGCAGGATATTTTGAAGACTAAGGGGGACATGCTGTCTGATAGCATTTTGGCAAGCCGTAATGGACGCAATGTACTTCCTGTCAAAAATACCTATCGCAATAAAATTGCAGGGGTTGTCCATGATATTTCTGCTTCGGGTTCGACCGTTTATATTGAGCCGCGGGCAGTGGTGACCCTGAACGAAGAAATCAGTCATCTGCATGCAGAAGAACGCCATGAGCTCAATCGAATTTTGCAGGAAATGTCAGATATGCTTCGACCTCATAGTGGTATTCTCCGAAATAATGCTTGGATCATCGGTCATCTTGATTTTGTCCGTGCTAAACATGTCTTTGCGCGTGATCATCAAGCGATTGTACCAATCTTGTCAGAAAAACAAGACATAGCATTACTGAATGTTCGACATCCGCTCATTGCTGATCCTGTACCAAATGACCTGTATTTCGGTAGTCAGTTGACGGCTATCGTGATAACAGGTCCCAACACAGGTGGTAAGACCATCATGCTCAAGACCTTGGGATTGACCCATTTGATGGCTCAGTCTGGTTTGCCTATTTTGGCTGATAAGGGTAGTCGGGTAGCTATCTTCAAAGAAATTTTTGCGGATATTGGGGATGAACAGTCGATTGAGCAGAGTTTATCAACCTTCTCCAGTCACATGACCCACACGGTGGAGATTCTAAGAGCAGCTGATAAAGATTCTCTCATTCTATTTGACGAGTTGGGAGCTGGGACAGATCCGCAAGAGGGTGCGTCTTTGGCTATGGCAATCTTAGATGACCTTCGTTTGCGGGGGATCAAGACCATGGCAACCACCCACTATCCTGAGCTCAAGGCCTATGGGATAGAAACCTCTGGTATTGAAAATGCCAGCATGGAATTTGATACCAATAGCCTACGGCCAACTTATAAGTTTATGCAGGGTGTTCCTGGGCGGTCCAATGCCTTTGAAATTGCTCGCCGTCTAGGTCTGTCTGATATTATTATCCAGTCGGCTCAGTCTTGGACGGATACAGATAGTGATGTGAACCGAATTATTGAAAAATTGGAAAGCCAAACGGTTGAAAGCCGTCGTCGCCTAGACAAGATTCGTGATGTTGAGCAAGAAAACTACAAGATGAACCGAGCCCTTCGCAAGCTCTATGACGAACTCAATCGTGAGCGGGAAAATGAGCTCAACAAGGCACGCTTGGAAGCCAAGGAAATTGTGGATAAGGCATTGGCAGAAAGCGAGGAGATTCTTAAAAATCTTCATGCTGCAGCCAGTCTTAAGCCCCACCAGATTATCGAAGCCAAGGCAGAGCTGAAAAAGTTGGTGCCTGAAGTGGTGGATCTATCTAAAAACAAGGTTCTGAAGAAAGCTAAAATTCAGCGGGAGGCCAAGGTGGGCGATGACATTATCGTTACAGCTTATGGACAACGTGGGACCCTGACCAATCAGCTTAAAGATGGACGTTGGGAAGCTCAGGTTGGCTTGATTAAGATGATCTTGGCCAAAGATGAGTTTGAGTTAGTCAAGGCGGAAAAGGCAGATCAACCTAAGAAACGCCAGGTTCATACAGTTAAACGTGCCAATGTACGAGGACCAAAAGCCCGCTTAGATCTCCGTGGCAAACGCTACGAAGAGGCTATGATGGAGCTGGATGAATTTATCGACCAAGCCCTTCTCAACAATCTGGCACAAGTCGATATTGTTCACGGTATTGGTACTGGAGTTATCCGAGAGGGAGTGACTAAGTACCTTCGTCGAAACAAGCAAGTCAAGGAGTTCGGCTATGCCCCACAAAATGCAGGTGGATCAGGCTGTACTATTGTGACGTTTAAGTAAAAAAATAAGGTATAGATGAATAATATCAGGTGATATAGTATTGCCCAAGTAATTGGGATATCTCAGTACTTCAACTGGAACTGATAAATAGTGGATTCCATTTAATTCTTTATGCAACTGCGGTCATGCTCAAGTTGACTATAAAGCTAAACAACTTATTTTTCTATAAATATGACTCACATTATCCTCCGTAGCAAAAATTCGCATTCTCTCTTCATTTGGTGTAGAATAATAGTACAAAAAAAGAAACGGAGAATTGTATGGTTCAAGTTGTTACAGATGCAAACTTTGAAGTTGAAACACAAGAAGGCGTAGTCCTTGTTGACTTTTGGGCACCATGGTGTGGTCCTTGTCGTATGCAAGCACCAATCTTGGAACAATTAGATGGTGAAGTGGACGAAGACGAATTACGCATTTATAAAATGAATGTAGATGAAAATCCAAACACAGCTCGTCAGTTTGGTATCATGTCTATCCCAACACTTCTGTTCAAAAAAGATGGAAAAGTTGTAAAACAAGTTGCTGGTGTTCATACGAAGGAGCAAATCAAAGCGATTTTAGCTGAAATTGGCTAATTGAAAATGAAAGCAAGTAGTGGGCTCAGATTCGCTGCTTGTTTTTTTCACAACTGAAAGCATGTTCAAAAAAACGGATTGTGAAGGTTGACATAAGATATTATAATAACCTTATCTTTGTCAACTATTAGTTACAAACCATTAGATCTCTATCGTCAGTTTAAATCAGCAGCTCAAGAGTTTCCAAATGTTACCATTTATTTTGACCAACCCTGCGCATCCTTCTCTGAATTAGGATTGGAAAATACCTATCAAACCGTTTTTGAGGCCATTTAAAAAAGAGCTGCCCAATTTGCAGAGGCAGGTATTGTTGGCTATGGAGACAAGGTGGTTCTGTATAAGAGCCCAGCTTTCGACACCTATTTGTTAGCAGTAGCGGTAACGGCATTGGGTGCTGTTCCTGTTATGATTTCCTATCATTTGCCATCTTCGAATTTAGATGTGTTTGCGGAGCGATTGGAAAAGTCTTTCATTGTCTACAACCAAGAAACGGAAGAACGTGTACCAGGAATGACTCGAACTGACCTGGTCACAAAGGTATTTTTACCCCAAGTCCTAGTGCAAGAAACAGTTGCTTTTGAAGAAAATCTCCTGCCAGAAGATGTCATTCAATACATGACCCATACTTCGGGAACGACAGGTGTTCCAAAATTAATCTGCCACACAGCACAGACCATGGGCTGGCGAGTAGCTTGACAACAAACTATTTTTGAAAAGATGACGGAGAGAGGCTTGCTGGCCTTCCATATCTCCCCTGTACATTCACGCTATAATATCGGCGTGTCTTCGGCGATTGGGCTTGGATTCCCCCTCTATCCGCTTTCTTCTGCAAGAAAAGGGGCGCTTGCTCTTCATCGTCCAAGTGCTCTGGAAACCCATCCTAATAACTTTGTCCAATGGGCAAGATTGGCCAAGGAAAAACCAGAGGTCTTTAGTAGCATTCGTTATTATCATTCAACCTTTGATGCTATCAATATTGGTACGCTTCGCACCTTCTTGGAGGCTTCTAAAGAGCAATATCCAGTCTTTATGCAGGTTTATGGTCAAAGTGAATGTGGTCCAATGATTTTACGTTACCATCGCTTGGAAAATCTAGGAACAGTTAGTGGACGAGATATGGGGATTGGTCTGGAAGGTTACACAGAAGCACGCATCACAGATGCCCAAGGGAATCCTCACCCAGCTAGAGAAAACGGCCATATCCAGTTCCTGTCAAAAGGCAGTGCTGTGACCTACTATAAAGGATATGCCCGCTTCCAAGATAATGTGTACGGTGCTTGGTGGGATAGTGGTGACTACGGCTGCATGACTCCAGAGGGTACACTTCTTCTAAAAGACCGTCAGGTTGACCTCATTGAGCATATCGACAGCAACCTTGCCTTGGAAGATGTATTGCTGGATAAATTGGACTTTTTATCAGAAGTCGTGATTATCCGCGATGTCAATGGTGCACCGCAGCCGATTATCGCTCTGGCAGACGATGCTGAGAAGAACTGGGAAGCTTGGTGGGCCATGGTTGCAGACCTACCACTATTGAAAGAACCCATCTTGATGGCTTATGACGTCATTCCAAGTACTGCGACTATGAAGGTTCAATGCCTCAAAATGGAAGCAGAAATGAAAGAAAAAAATCTGTAAGAGTGACGAAACCACGCTTGCAGATAAGAAGGAGTTTACATGAAAGAAATTTATCTAGCAGGCGGTTGTTTCTGGGGAATGGAAGGCTACTTTTCCCAGATCGATGGTATTCTTGACACCAGCGTTGGCTATGCCAATGGACAGGTGGAGACGACCAATTATCAACTCCTCAAACAAACAGACCACGCAGAGACGCTCTATCTAGCCTATGATGAGACTCGTATCAATTTGCGGGAAATTCTCCTCTACTATTTCCGTGTCATTGATCCCTTCTCTGTCAATCAGCAGGGACCTGACAAGGGGCGCCAGTATCGGACTGGTATCTATTATACAGATGAGGTTGATTTGCCGACCATCGAGCAGGTCATGACGGAGCAGTCCCAGCTCTTTGGTGGACGCCCCCTAGCCGTTGAAGTGGAGCCACTCGCGCATTACATCCCCGCCGAAGACTACCATCAGGATTATCTCAAGAAAAATCCCCAAGGGTACTGTCATATCGATCTTGGGCAGGCAAAAATCCCTCTGATTGATGTTGCAGACTACCAAAAGCCAGACCAGCAAGTCTTAAAAGACAGCTTGACCGACCTCCAGTATCAAGTCACTCAAGAAGCTGCGACGGAAAGACCCTTCGAAAATGAGTTTTGGAATAGTGAACAAGCTGGCATCTACGTCGATATTACGACTGGCGAACCGCTCTTTCTCTCGACGGACAAATTCGATTCAGGTTGCGGCTGGCCCTCCTTTACCAAACCAATCAGCAAAGAAGTTGCGACTTATTTCCAAGATAAGTCCCATGGCATGAACCGTATTGAAGTCCGTAGTCGGGCTGGTCATGCTCATTTAGGTCATGTCTTTGATGACGGACCGCGTGATAAAGGCGGTCTCCGTTACTGTATCAACTCAGCAGCCCTTCGTTTCATACCGAGAGAGGAAATGGAAGAAGCAGGATATGGACTATTTTTAGATATTCTTTCTTGATTTTTCTGAAAATTCACTTGATTTTTTCTTGAAATAGGATTAAAATATAGGCAAGATAAAACTGAATAACCGGTTGATAGTGAATAGGAAGGGTTGCTGACTGTTCACAGGACGGAACTCTGGAGAGACCATCATGGCACCGAAGGGGCAAGGTGGGGTTGCTGAATGGAAAAGTAATCCTACTCAAACTCTCAGGTAAAAGGACAGAGCGTATTAATATAGGGTTTTCCTATATTTTTCGCATTACATCTAGAGGTTGAATTGTTCAGCCTCTTTTTAGTTTTTCCAAAAGCTTTATCTAGACCTATTTTTTCGGAGGAATTATGTTAGAACTATTTAAGGCCACCAACAACTTTGTTTGGGGACCGCCACTTCTATTGCTTTTAGTAGGTACAGGTGTTTATTTCACCATTCGTTTAGGATTGTTTCAACTAAGTAAACTACCCACAGCTTTTCGTTTGATTTTCTCAAGTGATCAGTCTGGTCAAGGGGATGTGTCGAGTTTTGCGGCATTGTGTACGGCCCTTGCAGCGACTGTCGGGACAGGAAATATTGTCGGGGTGGCAACTGCTATTACTACAGGTGGTCCTGGAGCCCTTTTCTGGATGTGGGTTGCTGCATTCTTTGGTATGGCAACGAAGTATGCGGAAGGATTTTTAGCAATCAAGTACAGAACTAGGGATGCAGATGGTCATGCGGCAGGTGGACCAATGCATTATATCACCATTGGTATGGGACAGAAATGGAAACCCCTAGCAATCTTCTTTGCCATTTCTGGAGTTCTGGTGGCTCTTTTGGGGATTGGGACATTTTCACAGGTCAATTCAATTACTTCTTCATTAGAAGTAAGCCTTGGTTTATCGCCGCAGTTGATTAGTATCCTCTTGGCCATTCTAGTGGCTGTCATCATCTTTGGTGGTATCGAAACAATTTCCAAAGTATCAACCAAGGTTGTTCCGTTCATGGCCATTCTCTACATTTTAGCAACAATTGTGATTTTAATAACAAATGCAGATCAGTTGATTCCTGCGTTGAAGTTAGTAGTTAGTTCAGCACTGACTCCTTCTGCAGCTGTTGGTGGTTTTGCTGGGGCAACAGTAAAAGAAGCAATCCAGAGAGGAATTGCTCGTGGTGTATTTTCTAATGAATCTGGTTTAGGTTCTGCTCCCATTGCCGCTGCTGCAGCCAAATCAGACAATGCCGTTGAGCAAGGTTTGATTTCTATGACCGGTACTTTCATTGATACCATTATTATCTGTAGTTTAACAGGTTTATCTATTTTGGTGACTGGTCAGTGGACGGTGGAAGGACTTGAGGGTGCTCCGCTGACTCAGGCAGCATTTGCAACTGTTTTTGGTAATCCAGGGACAATTGCCTTGACTGTTAGCTTGGTTCTCTTTGCATTTACAACGATTCTGGGCTGGTCATATTATGGTGAGCGCTGTATTGAATTTCTTTTCGGAACAAAATCAATTTTACCCTATCGGTTGGTCTTCATACTAATGGTAGCTCTCGGTGGTTTCCTGAAGTTGGACTTGATTTGGACGATTGCAGATATTGTGAATGGTCTCATGGCCCTACCAAACTTAATAGCTTTACTAGCCTTATCACCAGTTATTATCAAGGAGACACGTTTGTATTTCCAAGCTACTCATCGAAAACCGTCATTTATTTTCAGTGAGTTACTTATTAAATTAATTAAAAAATCGAGCTAAGTCTCGTTTTTTTAATTATTCAAAAACATATATACGTATGTTAGAATGATGATTAGACCTCTGGAAACGGAAAGTGAGATACTAGGAAAGGCTAGTATTCTTTGGAAATCGTGGTAGGAGGGGAATGCGCGTGCCATTTCCTTCTATGAAAAAGTGGGCTTCCGATTTGATGATGTCAAAAAGATAGTTAATCTAGGTGCAGAACGTACAGAGTACCGCATGGTGTTGAGACGGATATCACAATGATTTCAACCAAGGTTTGATGGATTCTGTTAGGCCCATTCTCAAATATTTTTGACGTATTAAGTCAGCCACTCGGCTATCTTTTTGTTCTTTTAGGGTGTTTTCTGCTATAATTATCTCATGAATGATTTTATTACAAAGTACTTGTCTCAGTTTAATGTTGAGGCGATTGTGACCGCTAGCCTGAACAAGATTTTTTCTCTTATTTTACTGTTCATTACATTTTATATTCTGAAGAAAATCGCTAAAGCTTCAGTTAAAAAAGTGCTTGTACCGTCTCTAAAGATTTCAAACCGTGAGCAAGGACGACAAAAGACAATCAGTCGATTAGTGGAAAGCAGTTTAAACTATCTCCTTTATTTTATTCTGCTTTACTGTGTACTCAGTATTCTAGGCTTACCTGTCTCAAGCTTGTTGGCAGGTGCTGGGATTGCAGGGGTTGCTGTTGGACTGGGAGCACAAGGATTTTTGTCAGACTTAGTCAATGGATTCTTCATCTTGATTGAACGACAGTTTGATGTAGGGGATGTTGTCAAGTTGACAAATGGACCAATTACTATTTCTGGTACGATTGTTAGCATGGGGATTCGGACAACGAAAGTGCGTGATGCAGATGGAACCCTACATTTTATTCCAAATCGTAATATTTTAGTTGTCAGCAATCAATCGCGCGGGGAAATGCGTGCACAAATTGATATCCCATTGAAATTTAATACAGATCTAGAACAAGTTTACCGTATTATAGAGGAAGTCAATAATCGTGAGTTAAGCAAGTTTGAACAGATTACCAATGTCAGCATTTTAGGGCCGAAAACGACGGAAACAGGACAATTTGTTTTTCGTGTCAACTTATTTGTAACAAATGGTCAACAAACAGTAGCCTATCATCAATTTTTGGGTTTATACCAAGATGCACTAAGGCAAGCAGGTATCGAATTGCCATAAGAGAACCAAGCGTAAGCTGAAGAGGAGGAGAAGATTGAAAGACTTTGTTATTGAAGATGGACAAATGTACTATCGAAAGAAACCTTTATACCGGCAACCACTTTTTTGGACAACAATTGTTGGGTTGGTACTAACATTTGTACTAGGGTTTATATGTGTTGTTTTGACTTTAGGTCTCAATGTATCACAAAATCAAGGGACAACCTATCCAGATTATTTAGACGAGACTTTGGCATATAAAGAGTACCAGATAGGTGATAAAGTTAATTTTTCAGATGGTCTGGATGTAACAGTGACATCGATGGAAAAAGATGACAGCGTAAGCTTAGTGGATGATTATTATAGTTCAGCATACGTTGTTGAGGTGGAGGTTGAGAATGCAACAGATGAAAGAGTGTATTTTGACGAATATTATTTTAACCTTATCGATCCAACGACTCAAATACCTTATACATTAGACTTAAGTACATATGATGTCAATTTGGTTGAAAAGTTAGAACCAGGTGAGAAAATAAATGTAAAACTCATTTATGGTGTAGATGATGAGTCAAGTTTTGGTCTCGTTTATGAAGAGGCTATGTGGACAGATTTGATTTCTGAAGGAATCTAATAGAAAAAATCCCGAATTGATTTTTGCAATTCGGGATTTTGCTTATAGTTATTTAATTGGTTGGAGGCTATCACAAATAAGCTGGAGATTATACCAAACCTTGAGCAATCATTGCATCTGCAATTTGTTCAAACGCAGCAATGTTAGCACCAGCAAGGTAGTCTTTACCAAGGTCGTATTTTTCTGCAGTTTCTTTAGCTGTGTTGAAGATGTTTGCCATGATGTCTTTAAGACGACCATCAACTTCTTCACGAGTCCATGACAAGCGAAGGCTGTTTTGGCTCATTTCAAGTGCTGATACGGCAACACCACCAGCGTTCGCAGCTTTAGCAAGCCCGTAAAGAACACCGTTTTCTTTGTAAACTTTGATTGCATCTAGGTCAGATGGCATGTTAGCACCTTCAGCTACACAGTAAACGCCATTTTTCACAAGGGCAGCAGCTTGCTCGCCGTTGATTTCATTTTGAGTTGCACATGGAAGAGCAATGTCTGCTTTGCCATCGTAGTTCCATACAGAACCTTCAAAGTATTTTGCAGTTGGTTTTTCAGCAGCATATTCAGTCAAACGAGCGCGGCGTTTTTCTTTAATGTCTACCAAGAGGTCGAAGTCGATACCAGTTTCGTCAATGATGTAACCATTTGAATCAGAAACTGAGATGACTTTTGCACCAAGTTCAGCAGCTTTTTGAACTGCGTATTGAGCAACGTTACCAGAACCTGAGATAAGAACGGTTTGATCTTTGAATGATTTGCCGTTTGCTGCCAACATATTGTCAGTGAAGTAAACTAAACCATAACCAGTTGCTTCTGGACGGATCAATGAACCACCAAAGCCAAGAGATTTACCAGTCAAGACACCGGCATCAAATTGACGTAGGCGTTTGTATTGACCAAACAAGTAACCAATTTCACGTCCACCAACACCGATATCACCAGCAGGTACATCAAGTGAAGGACCGATGTGTTTTTGCAATTCAGTCATGAAGCTTTGGCAGAAACGCATGATTTCAGCGTCAGTTTTTCCTTTAGGATCAAAGTCTGAACCACCTTTACCACCACCGATTGGAAGACCAGTCAAAACGTTTTTAAAGATTTGTTCAAAACCAAGGAATTTCAAGATAGATTGTGTAACAGTTGGGTGGAAACGAAGACCACCTTTGTATGGGCCTACAGATGAGTTAAACTGTACACGGTAGCCACGGTTAACTTGAACATTTCCATCTTTATCAGTCCATGGAACACGGAAGCTGATAACACGTTCTGGCTCAACGATACGAGCAAGAATGTTTTCTTCAATATATTCCGGATGTGCTTCAAAGACAGGCTCAAGGGTAGAGAAGAGCTCTTCTACAGCTTGAAGGAATTCTGTCTCGTGTGGATTACGAGCTTTAACAGCTTCGAATGACGCTTGGATGTATGCTTTTGCATTTGTCATGTGGATCACCTAATTTCTTTATTATTTATTAAATTGTCTGACAATTTAATTTATCTGAAAATTATTATAGCATTATGATTTTTAATTGTAAAGAAAAAATGTAAGAATTTTAAAAAAATTTAATAAATTTTTAAAAATCCGAACGTTAGTTGTAAATGAAGAAAATCCATTTCTTTCTTATGATATAATCAAGAGAGAATGACCTATATGGAGGATAATATGGTTTCAACAGCAACAAGTTTAGGTGGATTTCAGTTTGATAATTGCTTGATGAATGCAGCTGGTGTTTGGTGTATGACCAAGGAAGAGCTGAATGAAGTGAAACAGTCTGCAGCAGGAACGTTTGTTACAAAAACAGCAACCTTAGAATATCGTTCGGGAAATCCAGAACCTCGGTACCAGAATGTGCCACTTGGTTCAATTAATTCGATGGGCTTGCCGAATCAAGGCTTGGATTATTATTTGGATTATTTGTTGGAATTGCAGGAAACGGAACCAGAACGCACATTTGTTTTATCCTTAGTTGGAATGTCGCCAGATGAAACTCATCAGATTTTAAAAACAGTAGAGGCTAGTGACTTTAAAGGATTAACAGAACTAAACCTCTCTTGTCCCAATGTTCCCGGAAAACCACAAATTGCATATGATTTTGAAACGACGGAAGCCATTTTGCGCGAAGTATTCACGTATTTTACAAAACCGCTTGGTATAAAGTTGCCACCTTACTTTGATATTGTTCATTTTGATCAAGCAGCAACAATCTTTAATCAGTTTCCACTAGCCTTTGTCAATTGTGTCAATTCAATTGGTAACGGTCTCTACATTGAAGATGAATCAGTTGTTATCAAACCCAAAAATGGTTTTGGGGGTATTGGAGGAGAATATATCAAACCAACTGCCCTTGCCAATGTCCATGCCTTTTACCAACGGTTGAAACCTGAAATTCAGATTGTTGGAACAGGTGGTGTTCTGACGGGACGTGATGCTTTTGAGCATATTTTATGTGGTGCTAGTATGGTTCAAATTGGGACTACTCTTCATAAAGAAGGTCCTGTTGCTTTTGAACGAATCACAGCTGAATTGCAAGCCATCATGCTTGAAAAAGGCTATCACAGTATTGAAGACTTCCGAGGGAAGTTACAGCATTTAGATGATTAACATAATGACATAATTGAGAACGAAAAGAACTGGAAGTATACTCTTGTAGACAGTTTCAATAACTGATCTTAGTAAGCATACTGCCAGTTTTTGTTTTCTATTGTTGGAAACCAATTATCCCCATAAGAGGCCTAATAATAGGCTTGCCATCACAATGAGTGGAGCAGGTATTTTTTTATAAAGAAGAAAAGCCAGTGAGGCGAGGAAGACCAACCACATACTAAGCGAATCATTGAGTAGTGGCATTTGTTTGAAGGCAGTCCATGTAATGATCGCAGCAACGACAATTGAGACACCTTTTAGAAAATGTCGTACATAGTGCAAGTTGCGGTATTCTTGCCATAGTGGAGTTGCGAAAAAGACCAATAATGTCCCGGGCAGAAAGATCAGTGCTCCTCCAACCATACCTAGCAATAGAATAAGAAAAGGTGAGCCTGTTAATGAGCGTGAAGTAACAAATGCAGCAAAACTAAAAAGGGGTCCGGGAACAGCTTGATCTAATGTATAACCTGCTAAGAAGTCAACTTGGTTTAGGAAATGTTGTCCATTAACTAAATCTTGGATCATTAGAGGAATCATGACCTGACCACCACCAATGACGGAATAACCATAACGGTATATGGAAGAAAATAAGGAGATATTTCCACCCCAGAAAAAAGTTGCAGACTCAAAAGAAACAGCTAGTAAAAGGATGATTCCAACTAAAAACCACTTGGGCTTGCTATGCGTTGTTACTTGCTTCATTTCATCTCGGACCTTGAAAAGATTTGGAAGGATTCCTAAGAAACCACCGAATAGCAACAATGCAAGTACCATCCAGACAGACCAGGGAATAAAAAGAAAAGCCAAGCAACAAAAGAGAAGATACTCAAGCCCATCATTTTTGGAGTGAATAACCTTGCGGGTTAGTTGAATAGCAGCGTAAGTAATAAAGGCAATCGCTGTTGCAGGAAGAAAGGTCAGTAACGACTGCCATTGTTGATGATATGTCAACCAATCTAAAATAATTCCTAAAAGGCTCATCGTAAAGAGGGCTGGCATTATCCATATGCCAAGTGTTGTGAGAGCTATTATTGGACCACCTACACGGTATCCTATCGCAGTAATCGTTTGAGTACTAGAAGGTCCTGGGAGCAATGAAAATATGCCAATCAGTTCAGTCAATTCTTCCTGGCTAATGTACTTCTTTTTTTCAACCATTTCTTTACTGAAAACGCCATAATGGGCTTCTGGTCCCCCGTAAGATGCAAGAGTACAGATAACGACGGTTTTTATGAACTCACGTGTCTCAATAGCTTGTTTCATATCATTCTCCTGTAACAGTTCCTATTCTTTCAGTCTATCATACTTATTCACAAAATTCGAAACAATTTGATTGGAGCAACAACTGAATACAGTCCAGAACTTACTGAAACACTTATGTTGCTCCTTTTATATCCTTTTTAAGAGATAGATAGGATATGCTATGTTTCTATTGGTTGTTTTTTTATCGTCTGTGAACACTATTGTTTTAGATTTTTCGTTGAAAAAGTCGTATAATAAGTAAGTAAAGGACTTAATATGAGGAGGATTGATATGGGAAGAAGAACTAGCTATGGTCGCAGAAATAGACGAGCAGTATCACGGACAAGAGGACACTTTTTCTTCATTTGTGCATTAGCCGGAGTATTGTTGTCTATCATACTTTTAAATGAATATTTCACATCAGGAAAAAGTCAGCCGGCAGAAAAACAACAAACTGAGTCTAGTAAGGTCACGCCATCAAGTCATGCTTCAACAGTAGATACTGTTCGGATTATGGCCCATGGGGATTTACTGTATCATTTACCAATTCTTCGAGGGTCAGAGCAATTTGATGGGAGTTATGATTTTTCGGAGAATTTTACCTATGTCAAGCCCTGGATAGACCAGGCAGATTTTGCTATTGCAGATTTTGAAGGGACTATTTCGCCAGATTTTGATTTGGCGGGGTATCCACTTTTTAATGCCCCCAGCATCGTTGCCACCAATATTCATGATGCAGGCTATGACTTGGTGGACTTGGCTCACAATCATATCCTAGATTCTCATCTTTCAGGTCTGATTTCCACAGTTAATGCTTTCCAGCAAGCTGGGGTGGACACGGTTGGAGTCTTTTCCGACGGAAATCGGTCAACTGCTCCAGTCTATATTCGTGAGGTAAATGGTATTCGAATTGCAGTATTAGCCTATGCATATGGTTTCAATGGGATGGAGGCTTTGCTGAGTCAAGAGGAATATGATGCATATTTATCAGATTTCAATCAAGAAAAGATGCAAAAAGAGATTGAACAGGCTGAAAAAGAGGCGGACATTACCATTGTCATGCCCCAGACGGGTGTGGAATACCAGTTGCAACCAACGGAAGAACAGACGAGTCTATATCGGGAAATGGTAGACTGGGGAGCAGACATCATTTTTGGAGGACATCCTCATGTGGTTGAACCAGCTGAAATTATTGAGAAAGACGGCCAGAAAAAATTGATTATCTATTCTATGGGAAATTTTCTGTCTAATCAGCGTATAGAAACCATGGGAGATACCCCTAATGCCCAGTGGACTGAGAGAGGTGTTCTAATGGATGTGACCATTCAGAAAAAGGATGGTCAGACAAGTATTCAAGCAGCTCAAGCTCATCCCACCTGGGTTAGTCGTGTTTCAAAGGGTACTTATTCAACAGAAGGCTATGAACAATTCACTTATCAAACCTATATATTAGAAGATTGGATTGCTGGTGGGCAGTATTATGGACAATTGGACCCTGAGACACAGGCGCGTGTGGATACAGCCTATCAGGAAATGAAAGATTTTGTTAACTTAAACTGGTAAGGAGAAAAAATGACGGTTGAATTAATCGCAACAGATATGGATGGAACATTTTTAGATGGTCAGGGAAGTTTTGATAAAGAACGTTTTTCTATCATTTTGAATCAGTTAAATCAAAAAAATATTCCTTTTGTGATTGCTAGCGGCAATGGAATGGTTAGATTACTGCAACTTTGTAAAGGATTTGAAGACCGACTAATCTTTGTAGCAGATAATGGGGCTCATGTCTATCAGAATGGTAAAACACTTATTCGTCGTACTATTCTGCAAGAGGAAACGAAGGCTATTTTAGATTTTTTCAGTGGTCAATGGGCTGACGTGTGTCTGATGTTATCAAATGAAGAAAATATTTATATGCAGGTAGGAGCAAATATGCCTTTTGCAGGAACTGATTTACCAATCGAGCCTGCACAAATGGCTGCTTTCCAAAATCGAGTGAAATACTTAGAAAATCTCAATACTTATCCCACCACTGATCCGATTTATAAGGTCGGTCTATGGGTGACTGAAAATCGCGTAGATCAACTAACTGAGCGGTTTAATCAGGCTTTTCAAGGTCGATTAGTTGCAGTAACAAGCGGTTATGGCTCAATTGATATCTTACCACATGGTATTCATAAGGCTTGGGGCTTGGAGCAAGTTTTGAACAGTTTAGGGATTGATCCTGAACACGTGATGGCATTTGGTGATTCAGACAATGATATCGAATTATTGTCCTACGTAGGGTACTCCTATGCTATGGAAAATGCGACTGACAATGTTAAAGCTGTTGCAAAATACTTGGCTCCCCACCATAGTCAAGCTGGTGTTTTTCGTGTAATAGAAAATTATATTGGAAAGGAAGAATAATATGATTCGCTTAGTTGCTTTTGATATGGATGGAACTTTTCTAAACTCACAAAACGATTATGATCGTTCAAGATTCAAGAGAATATTTAAACAACTACAAGAACAGGGGATTAGAGTAGCGGCCATTTCTGGAAACCAATACCAACAGATTCGTTCTTTTTTTACGGAAGAGGCAAATCATATGACTATTGTTTCTGAAGTGGGTGCCGTTATTGTGGAAAATGGTGTTAGAATTTTTGATACACATTTTGAGAAGCCTGTTGTTGAGCGAGTACTGGAAATATTACATCAAAAAGATTTACTTAAATCTTGTTCCGTTAGTGGTTTTAAAGCACTTTATTATGCAAAAGATGTGAAGGATGATTTTAAACAATTAATTCAAGGTCATAATTTTGTCTGTGAGGAGGTGGAAAGCCTCTTGCAGTTACCAGATGATGAGATTACGCTGATTACTCTTAATCTACCTAAAGAGACAGTTTCAGCATTATTGGAGGAACTGAATCAGGCTACTCACGGACAAGCTCGTGCTGTGTCAAGTGGATTTGGTTTTATTGATATTATTCCTCCTGGAGTGAATAAGGGTGTCGCTTTAGACTTTCTTGCCCGTCGATGGGGGATTTCTCCTGATGAAGTAATGGTCTTTGGTGATAGTGGTAACGATTTAGAAATGCTTGAATATGCTAAATATTCCTATGCGATGGAAGGTAGTCCAGAGGAAGTGATTAGAGCAGCAAAATTTGTCGCTCCTTCAAATAATCAATCAGGAGTATTAGAAGTGGTTGAACAAGTACTGCTGACCTCAAACTAAAACAGCTTGACTGCTTAAAGGCGGTCAAGCTGTTTTAGTAGGTAATGATATCGTCATTTAGATTATACTCTTCAAAAATCAAAAGCAGATGTTGTTGACTTGATTTGATGAGTGAAAGGCTCCAGTGGAGCCTTTCAGCCTGTTACCTTGAAATAAAATAGTAACAGGGCTCTATCTGCATCAGCGTCGCCTAGTCTGATAAGGAACTGAGGTGAAGGCCGTACTGTCTGTAGCTTGTCGCCTAGGACTAAAACCAAACTAAAACACTCAAAAAGCAACGGTCACTGACTTTATTTCCAACTTAAAGAAGTCCCCCGGACTTCAGCTACAGACATCCAGCTCCGCTGTCTTTTATTTCCAACTTAAAGAAGTCCCCCGGACTTCTTTAACCACCTACACTGGTGAATTTGGTCATGCCGTAGCGGAAGATTTTGTAATTGATGCTAAATATGACGATAAGGACAAGTGGCAAGGCCAGTCCCCACATAGATAAATCTAAAAAATAGAGTGCTGGGAAATAAGCTGTAAAGGCGTAAGGAAAGACAAATATCAGAAGAATTTGAATGATTTTTGGATAGATATTTAGAGGATATTGGGCCATCTGATTGAGGGAAAAAATACCCATAGTTAATGGAAAAGACTCTACAATCCAAAAAGCTAGAGCAGTAGGTCCAAGCTGTATTGCTGCATAGAGTAGGCCAATACAAATTGTAATAAAAATGAGTAAGATTAGTTTGCCAAGACTCCATTCCAGGCCAAGTTCTTTGGAAGCTTGAAAGAGGGCAATGGAACCGATAAGCGTCGTTCCAATTCCTTGTGGCTGAATTCGTTCACAAATGAGTTGAAAGAGTGGATTGACAGGCATCAATATGAGTCGTTCAAATTCTCCCTGTCGGATATAGCGACTACCAAATACCCAAAGATTATCAAAGAAAATTAAGTGAATAGATCGACCGACTGTTGCAATTCCATAGATGAAAAGCATTTGGCCGTAATTGAAACCGGCAATTTCCTTAATGTTTCCAAAGAGAATGTTGAGGAAAATGAGATAGACAATTTGTTCAATCAAAGAGGAGAAGAGCCCGATAAAGAAGTCCACGCGAAATGACATCTGAGCCATCATGAAGACTTTGATATTATACAAGTAGAGGCTGATATATTTTTTCATGTTAACCTCCAAAAATGACAATGCGTCGTTTGGCTTGAGACCAAAGGCCTACAATAAAAATAGCGAGAAAAGGTATCCAAAGAACTTGCAAGCCCAAAGCCCTTAGATCGCTTTCTTGCCCAAGTAAAATGGAGATAGGGACATTAACAGCATAATTATAGGGCAATAGCTTTAAAAAGTTTTCCACGGCCTTTGGATAAAAGCTGAGTGGCAAGAGTGCTCCAGAGGCTAGATTGAAGAGACCGGTTCTTAAGAGCATAACGCCCCAAGCGTTGACTGTAAAAAAAGCCAAAAATCCAAAAGCCATATCAAGTAGCTGGACGATAAACATGCCGAGGATGGAGCTGACGAGAAAAAGGAGTAGTGTTTTCCCATCAGGCAAATAGAAATCTTGATGAACAAGCAAGATTCCGATAAATACTAGTCCAAATTTAAAGAGTTCCAACAGTTTATTTCCTAAATCTTTGAAAAAGAGGGCTAGGATAAAGGAGTAGGGTCTGAGAAATTCTCCAGCAATGCTCCCTTTCAAAATACTATAAGATAAATCTTCACCCAGTGAGAAAGAATTCAAACTGGCTAGTAAATTCGCGAAAATAATATAAGTGGTAAAAGTCTGCAAGGTAAAACCGTTGACTTCAGATTGAGTAAAGAAAATAGTTTTCCAGACATAGAGAGCCACCAAGATCTTCACTGCCAGTGAAACGAAGGTTGCTAGAAAGAAAGCCTTGTATTGCATGGCAGTCATCATAGTCAGGCGGGTCATATAGAAATATTTACGCATGAATACCCTCCTCATAAATTTGGCGGACCATGGTTTCAATTTCCAATTCTTTCATGGTAACATCTTCCACAGTAAAGTGATTGAAGACTTGCTCAATCACCTGAGCACTGGTCCAAAATTTACTTTGGTAGTGAATTTCAAAGTGAAAATCATCTTTACGAACAAATTCCAAGCCTTCCAATTGTAAGTCCTGTTCAATTGGTTTTTCTGTGGAAAAAAGGATGGTTTTGATAGTGGAAAACCGTTCTTTTAGAATGGTCAGAGAACCATCGTAAACTTTTTTGCCTTTATCAATGATGAAAATCCGCTCACAGAGACTCTCAATGTCCTTCATATCGTGGGAAGTAATCAAAAAGGTGGTTTGATATTGCTGATTCATGTAGCGAATAAAGGAGCGAATAGTCTCCTTTACGCTGGCATCCAAGCCGATGGTCGGTTCGTCCAAAAAGACAACGGCAGGTTGGTGAATAAAGATAGCTGCAAATTCACAGCGAACTCGTTGTCCTAAAGAGAGATTACGGATAGGTTGCTTCATGATGTCTGACAAATCCAATAAGTCAATCAATACAGTTAATCTCTCTTTAAATAGCTGATCTGGAACATCATAAATTTTGGCGTGTAGAATAAAAGATTCCTGTACGGGTAAATTCCAATCAAGATGCGATTTTTGCCCAAAGAGGACGCCAATTTGCTTATTCACTTCCTTACGCTGCTCTTGTGGGTTCAACCCGTTGATGCGGACTTGTCCTTGGTCAGGAAATAAGACTCCAGTTAACATTTTGATTGTGGTTGACTTACCAGAACCATTTGAGCCAATATATCCAATAATTTCTCCTTTCTCAACTTGCAAGGAAATGTCTTGAACTGCTGGAATTAATTTTTTCTTTGGTTTGAAAAAGGCTTTAATTGATCCTTTTAAACCGACTTCTTTATCTATAACTGAATAAGTTTTTGATAGATGCTCTGCTTGAATCATATCTGAATCTCCTCACTGAAAACGTTTGCGCAACATTTAGTATAACACAATTAAGGAGATTTGGAACGAAAAATGAAGCATTACGGCAACATTTTAATAAGGAAATCGGTCATATATTGAGGAGATTCTTGCTTCCCGTTTTTTATCCATGCTTGTACAATTCCAAAGAAGGCGTGGGAAAAGTAGATACTCCGATATTCTTTTTCGAGTGAGGATAGATCCTCTTTACCCAAACGTTCAGCCAAATCATTTGAAATGAGCAATCGTACTTTGTTGATGAGGAAATTTTGGATTTCTTGGGTACCATTATGGGTCAGTAAGGATGATAATAGTTTTTCACGGTAGAGTAGTTCAAAAATTTCTAAGAAAGAGGACTGTCGATTTCCATCATAGCGATCAAATATGGCCTCTAACTTGTGAAATAAGCCTTGTTGGTAGGAGTCAATCAATTCATACTTATCCTTATAATGGGTATAAAAACTTGAGCGACTAATTCCTGCTGTCTGAGCGAGATGGGTGGTTGTAATCTCATTAAATCCTTGAGTTTCTAAGCAAGTCACCATTGCTTCTAAAATGGCTTGACGAGTTCGTTCTTTTCGATTATCTGTTTCCATATTCTCTCCTTTTGAACATTTTTAGACACATTGTCTAAAAACAATTCTTCCTACTTGATTTTGAAAATGATACTTGTATAATGTATTTTATCAGTTTTTAGACAGGGTGTCTAAAGAGGAGGAGTTTTTATGTCAGAAAAAGTAAAAAATTTTTTCACTAGACCAATGACCTTGATTACCATTATTGGTATAGCTTGTGTCCCGGCCTTATACAATCTTAGTTTCCTAACCTCTATGTGGGATCCTTATGGACGATTGGATCAGCTACCTGTAGCAGTTGTAAACCAAGATCAGTCTGCAACCTTTCAAGATAAAACCTTAACCATTGGTGATGATATGGTGGATGATATGAAAGAAAGCAAGAGTCTGGATTTCCACTTTGTATCAGAAAAAGATGCAGAAAAAGGTTTGGAAGAAGGGGACTATTATATGGTCATTACCCTACCAGAAGATTTGTCAGAAAAAGCATCTAGTCTCTTAACGGACCAGCCAGAGCATCTAACAATTTCCTATCAAACATCTAAAGGTCACAGCTTTGTCGCCTCAAAGATGAGTGAATCAGCTATGGAAAAATTGAAAGCATCTGTTTCAGAGACGATTACTGAAACATACACCTCGGCTGTTTTTGACAGCATGGGAGAGATTCAATCTGGTATGGTTGAGGCGGCAGATGGAAGTCAACAATTGACAGATGGAGCTAGTCAATTAGAAACCGGAAGTCAGACTCTATCATCAGGCCTATCTACCTTATCTTCATCAGGCCAATCACTCGTGACAGGAGCAAACCAATTGGCCACCGGAGTTGTGTCTTATACAGATGGAGTCAATCAGGCTGCTTCAGGAAGTCAAACACTTTCCAGTGGCTTAACCACCTACACAAATGGGGTAGCGAGTCTTGCTTCAGGTGCGGAACAAATAAATGCCAATTCCTCTCAGCTCATCGCTGGGGTGGGACAATTGCAATCAGGAGCAAGTCAGGTTGAACAACTGGTAACAGGAGCCAATCAATTGCAGGCAGGCTTGGAGCAACTCGCTAGTTCAACTAGTTTGTCTGCCGAACAGTCTAGTCAGATACAGTCCTTATTGACAGGGCTTCCTCAGTTGCAAGTGGCCATCAACCAATTAAATGATAGCCTATCAAGTATCGGAGGAGTTGCAGTGAATACCACTACTCTATCTAGTCTCTTGACGGAGATGGGTGCTCAAGCTCAAGGATTGTTAACTGCAGCACAAGCCGATAAAACAGCCAGCATTGCAGCCTTACAAGCAACGGCTACCTATCAAAGCTTGACAGCTGATCAGCAAGCTGAATTGGTTGGAGCCCTCCAAAATTCGCCTTCTACAACAGTGGCAGCAGCCCAAACGATTTTGGGCCAATTATCTCAACTGAGTCAAGCCTTATCTAGTCTACAAAGTCTTTCTGGTCTTGGAACGCAGTTAGGTCAATTGCAATCAGCTGTCGGTCAGATCAACACGGCTGCCAATCAGGCATTACCAGGTGCTACAACAGCCATTAAAAACCTATCAAGTGGCTTAAGTCAGGTCAACACAGCTTTGAACAAGCAAGTTCTACCAGGAACTCAAGCCTTGACGAGTGGTGTGAGTCAACTTCAAACGCAACTGTCAAGTGGAGCTAGTCAACTCATGTCAGGGGTGACAGCATATACAGCAGGTGTTGCCCAACTAGCAGAGGGTGGAGCTCAGTTGGTTGCTAACAATAGTAGTATCCAATCTGGAGGTAGCCAGTTAACATCAGGATTGGCAACCTTAGCTGCTAACTCTAGTCAACTTGTCAGTGGTTCAGGGCAACTGGCTTCTGGTAGTCAGCAATTAATTGCTGGTGCGGATCAATTAGCTAGTGGTGGGCAAACCTTGACAAGTGGTATTTCGACCCTACTTGTCGGCAGTGAAACCCTAACAAATTCACTCAGTTCAGCCAGTCAACAACTATCAGTCATCTCTGTAGAAGACAAAAATGCACAAGCAGTTTCTCAACCAGTCACCTTGGAACACAGTGACCAAGATGATGTGAAGACCAACGGTGTCGGAATGGCTCCTTATATGGTATCTGTCGCACTAATGGTTGCAGCCTTATCTACGAATGTTATTTTTGTCAAACACATTGATAATCGTTCCTACAAAAATCGTTGGGATTGGGCTAAAGGGAAACTGTTATTGAATGGCGCAATTGCCAGTCTGGCAGCACTGATTTTATATGGAGTTCTTCTGTTAATTGGGGTTGATCCGGCTCATCCAATGGCAACCTTGGGATTAATTCTTTTGGCCTCATGGACCTTTATGGTCCTCGTTACAGCCTTGGTGGGCTGGAATAATCGGTTCGGTTCCTTTGCAAGTTTAATTATCTTGTTATTGCAACTGGGTTCAAGCGCAGGTACCTATCCGATCGAACTTAGCCCACGCTTCTTCCAAGTCATTCAGCCCTATCTTCCAATGACGTATTCTGTTTCAGGTCTTCGTCAAACCATTTCTATGGCTGGAAATAGTAGTCATCAAGTTTGGATGCTGAGCCTCTTCTTAGTAGGCTTCATGGGATTAGGTCTCTTGATTTATAATCAGAATAATGAATAATTAGAAAACCAACTGCTCACAATGTGGACAGTTGGTTTTTCAGTTAATTTTGGTTGGTAATTGCACTTTTATCGGGGTCGTTATGTGCGATTCGACTAGCAGCAGCGGCTGCAATTGCGCAAACGATATCGTCTAGAAAAGTATGACAATGCACCCCATCCTTGCTATTGAGTTTGGCGATGATTCCTGGTTTTGATTTGTCTAAATATCCATAGTTGGTAAAGCCAATCGTACCGTAAAGATTGACGATTGACAATCCCATAATTTCATCAATTCCATACAACCCCTCATCTGTCATCAGAATAGACTGAAGGGGTTGAGAAAGTGCTCCTTGTTCAGCTAATTTATCCAATTCGATTCCAGTAATAATTGCGTTTTGTACCTCTCGCTTCGTTAATACTGCCTCAACGTTTTCTAAGCATTCTGATTGTGTCAAATGTGGGATATACTTATTTTGTAGATGCATGACTAGGTCAGCAATATCCTCAAGTTGAACACCTCGTTCTTTCAAGAGATCATAGGAGTAAATCTGAAGAGGTTTAGTAGACATAAATGAGTCCTCCTTAGTGTGTGATTGAGTCTTTTTGGTAAAAAAATGCAGATATTATTCAGTAATGTATCTCGACGATATCTGCCAGTGTTTAGGGCGACTATTCTTTACCAAGCTGAATGACTCCATTTGTGGAAGTGATAGTCAATTTATTCTTGCTATCTTTTTTTCCACTTGTAAAAGTTTGTTTATTGTCTCCAATGGTAACTGTTTGTTCCTTATAAACGCCCTCAGGGAAGATTCCAATCTCTTTTAATTGTTCCTGTAAATTGGCATCTTCTTGTATTATACTCTCAATTTCTTCATCCGTCAGGTCGCTTTCTGCATAATAGAAAAGTTTTCGTTTATCGATTGAGAGTTCTGCAGTAAGTAGAGCCTCCTTTTGGCTTTTCTCAGATAAATTGATACGTGAATTTGTGTGTGGATATTCCCCATTACCCGTAAAACTATTTTCACCAATTACAGTGATATTGGAAGTGTCTATACTATCGTATTGTCCCCAGGTTGTATTTTCCAGCTGGCTATCTGAGATATGGAAACTACTAGCATAACCAGTAGCGGTCAGATTTTTAAGGGTTGAATCCTCAATGTAGACATTTCCATAGTCCGTATTAATACTTCCGTTCTCGATAGTAGATCGGATAATGGACGGACTGCCATAAAGTGAAACTTGTTCGATATGGATACCTTCTATAGAAAGTTCACCATTCGTACCGGATTCTAATTTTTTCAGTATTTTCCCTTTTGGGATTTCGATGGTAACCTCTAGATTCTCGTAGTTGCGAGTAGCAACGTTCTCTGCAAGAAACTGCATGATACCGCTGATTTTGAAATCAGAAACAATAGAATCAAGAATCAATTCGCCATCATTTTCTGTAACTTGGAAGGGAAGTTGGAATCCTTTTTCAAAATCATGGTACCGAACGTGATAGTCACTGTCTTCAGATTCGATGATACGAATGGATCGTTCCCATCCACCGTTGATTAGAACAGAGTCTAATTGCTTGTAGGATTGCTCTTTGTAGGTTGGTTTCACGACATTACTTAATTGATCAACCCCTCCAGAGAAGAAGCCAATCCCTGTCATAATCAAACCGAGTATCAAGCAGACAAAACCAGTAATGCTAGCAATGAGTAATTTCTTTTTCATGCTCGTTTACCTCTTTTCAATATCCATTGGAAAAAAGCTTTAACTAGTTTCCAAGACCAATAGGCAAAAATAAGAGTCACTAGACAGACTAATAACGCTCCGCCTAACATGGTTAAGCCACTACCGAATCCTAGTAGGAATACACCGATGCCATGTGAAAGTAGACTAAATCCTTCCCAGATAAGATAGCCTCCACTGACAAATAGTCCGACACCGAGAACGAATCCTCCCATGATGAAACCAATTATTAGCAAGACGAGAGCTACTAAGGCACCAAGTAAGATAAGGAGAACGGGTATGGCAATTGGAAGTGTAACGATGGCCAGCATGGCTAACCAGATAACTTTTTTCGCTTTTCTAACTTCTTGAAAGTTTTTTCCTAAGTAAAAGGCTCCTGCAATCGAAGTGATAAAAATCCCAGCGATGCCAAGGAGGGGTTCGATAAAGAGGAAAAATACAGATAGTAAGAGGGCAAGGACAAGACCGGCTACCATGTATAGTGGTCTATAGTTGATTGGTTCATCATTCACTTCTTGAACATCTTCAACTTGAATATGGCGGTTTAATATGTTAGTAATCAACTCACTGGCTGCTTCTTTCGGGGAACCTAATTCCTCCATGATAGCGGTTTCTTTTTCTGGACCAGCTTCGTCAAAATATTCATTGAAAAAAGTAATGGCTTCTTGGAATTCTTTATGAGGCAATTTTTTCAAATATTTTTCCAATTGAGCCATGTATTCAGTTCTTGTCATGGCGGACGCTCCCTTCTATAATGCCGTTTATCGTGTTAGTATATGTATCCCAGTCATCTTTTAATCGGACCAATTCTTCGTGCCCCAATTGGGTCAAACTATAATATTTCCTCACTCTTCCCTGGTATTCACGGGAGTAGGTCGTTAAAAAGTCATTTTGCTCCAATCGCTTTAGGATGGGATAGAGGGCGGACTCCTTGATGTTGGCAATCAGCTTAATGGTCTGACAAATTTCATAACCATAAGAATCATTTGACTCTAAAATGGCCAGGATGAGAAATTCTGTCAGCACAGCAGGAACGGGAAAATGCATGTCTGTCACTCCTTTCACTTATTTTGGCAATCTTGGGTATTATTTTGATATATGCTTTTATCTTTTATATATCAAATTTCAATATATATAAAATATACACCCGTAAACCAATCTTGTCAAGCGTTTATATGTAAAAAATATCCGCAAACTATTTTCAAGGGATTTCAGGTGTAAACGTTTTATCACCTTGAAAAATAATTTCAGAGTAGTAAACTTAATGTATGGAATAGCAATTTTTATGATTTCATACTGTGAGGGTTATCTGAAATGAAGGAATTGTTAATGTTGGGGACATAATTCGTGTATTACAAACGGCCATAGGAGTTGAATGGAGGAATGGAATGAAATTATATGTTCAGTTTATGATTATTCTGGTATTTTCATTTTTAGGGGAAGCTATTTCGATTATTTTTCATCTTCCTATTCCGGGAAGTATCATTGGTTTAATCCTCCTATTCTTAGCCCTAGAGTTCAAATTAATTCGTCTTCGCCACATTCATACGGTTGGAAATTTTTTGCTGGCTAACATGACCATTCTTTTTTTGCCTGCAGCGGTTGGGATTATGGAGAGATTTGATGCAATTAAAGATTATTTACTTCCTATTATCATCGTCATCTTAGGCGCCATTTTTTTAAATATCTTAGTAATTGGTTTTGTTGTCCAATTTGTGAAGCAGAAGTTTGAGGGCGACTACATTGATGCGGAGGGAATTCATGACTGAACTTTTTTCCAATCCTATTTTTGGTATTATGTTATCAATTGCAGCATATTTAATTGGAATGCTGATCTATCGGAGATTTCCTCATCCAATCACTACCCCACTGTTGGTAGCTACAGGATTGATTATTGTCTTTTTAAAAATGACAGGTATTTCCTATAAGGAATATTATGCAGGAGGTTCCTATCTAAATATGCTTATTGTGCCTTCAACGGTAGCTCTAGGAATTCCTTTATATCGTTCTTTCCATCTAATGAAACATCACATTCGAAGTATTTTATTGGGAATTTTTGCTGCTTGTATTGTCAATACTGTCTTTACTGCCCTGATTGCCAAATGGTTTGGGATGGATTTTTTTCTAGCAATCTCTCTTTTTCCAAAATCTGTCACCACTGCTATGGCTGTTGGTATTACTGATAAAATGCAAGGAATAGCAACAGTTACTCTTGTAGTCGTTGTTGCAACAGGGATTCTGACAAGTGTTCTTGGTCCGGTCTTTTTAAAGCTACTAAAAATTGAAGACCCGGTAGCTGTTGGTCTTGCTTTGGGAGGAACAGGACATGCCATTGGAACGGGTACAGCGATAAAATATGGGCATACGCAAGGGGCGATGGCTGGCTTAGCTATTGGGATTACAGGCATCATGTATGTGGTGATTAGTCCTATAGTTGCGCAGATTATCTTACAATAAAAAAACTACGATTGGAATTCCAACCGTAGTTTTTTTAGTCTACATAAAGTTTGGATTGATTATTCAACCAACTATAAAGAAGTCCGATAAAGAGACCGCCACCAACGTAGTTTCCTAGTCCAGAAAAGAGGAAATTGCTTAATACACTTAATAGGTTCATTCCCTCAACTGGTCCACCATTTGAGAAGAAGGCTAAAGAGAAGAGAGAGAAGTTTGCGATGACGTGCTCATATCCCAAGAAAGCAAAGATAAAGATGATGAAAATAACGGAAATGAGACGTCCGGCATCATCTTTGATGCGTAAGAAGGTAAATACGCCGATATTCACAATAATATTAGCAAAGATTCCTTCAATAAACTGGGTAAGAGGTGTTTTTTCTAGTTTTGTCACTGTCGCTTCAAATAGGTAGCTATGAGCATCAACGTGCTGATAAGGTAGAGTCAGTGAGACCAAGTAACAAACAAGGACAGCGCCGATGAAATTGAAAAGGATAGAGGTTGCCAACATCTTGAGGGCTGTTTTAGTAGGAATTGTTTTTCGGTGAATGGCAACAGTCATATACATCATGTTGGATGTTCCAAGTTCGGCATTCATATATAAAATCATGAGTAATCCCCAGCCAAACATCAAACTGTAGCTAAATTTTCCGAGCCCTTCTGCGACGTGGTTTAGTTTATCTGCCGTATAAAGAGAAATGACAATCCCCAAACCTAGATAGAGGCTGGCTAACATCGATCGAACAGCGTAGGCAGAAAAGCTGTGTTCAAACAAATCTGCTTTTTTCTTATTGCTTTTTTCAATTGTATATAGTAGTGTAACTTGGGTAGCTCCCATCCTAATCTCCTCACTTTATCTACTACTTTTTTCGAGTAAACGTTTTCTTTTTATCGAATGGCTTTACTTTGTTTATTATACTTGATAAAATGGTTGTTGTCCAAAATAATTCAACTTTTGAAAGGAAATTTAGAAAAATATGGATGTTACATGGACAGTGAAATATATCACTGAATTTATTGCGACTGCACTCCTCATCATCATTGGTAACGGTACAGTTGCAAACGCTGACCTTAAAAGCACTAAGGGAAACAACTCTGGTTGGATTCTGATTGCGATTGGTTATGGTTTGGCAGTTATGATGCCAGCATTGATGTTTGGTAATGTTTCTGGAAACCACATCAACCCAGCCTTCACCCTCGGATTGGCAGTATCAGGCCTCTTCCCATGGGAACATGTTGCACAGTATATCGTTGCTCAATTGTTAGGTGCAATGTTTGGTCAATTGGTTATTGTAACGGTTTATAAACCATACTTTATGAAAACGGAAAATCCAAACCATATTTTGGGTTCATTCTCAACGATCAACGCGCTTGACAATGGTACAAAAGAAAGTCGTAAAGCGGCAACGATCAATGGTTTCTTGAATGAGTTTGTTGGTTCATTTGTATTGTTCTTTGGTGCTCTTGCTTTGACTAAGAATTTCTTTGGTGGAGAGCTTGTTGGTAAAGTCATTGAACAAGGTTACGACAAAACAGTTGCTGAAACAATGGTTGCGCCATATACATCAGGTTCACTTGCTGTTGCTCACATTGGAATTGGTTTCCTAGTTATGGCTCTTGTGGCTGCTGTTGGTGGACCAACAGGTCCTGGTCTTAACCCAGCGCGTGACCTTGGTCCACGTATCGTCCATGCCCTACTTCCAAAATCTGTTCTTGGTGAAAACAAGGCTGATTCAAAATGGTGGTATGCTTGGGTTGGTGTATGTGCTCCAATTCTTGCTGCAATTGTTGCTATTGCACTTTTCAAATTATTGTATCTTTAATAGTGAACCCGATTCGTCGGGTTTTTCTTTTTTGTTTTATGGATACTGAGGTGATTCGGTTGTCTGCTCTGCTATTTTCCTAGAAACTATGCTACAATAAAGCTAGAAAAAACCGGAAAAGAGGCTAGAATATGTCAGATGTTATTGCTTTTGGTTATGGAAGCAGTCGAGCGGAGATGCAGCTGAAGCGACTCAATCGTCATGGAATCATCGCAGGTGCGACAGGTACAGGGAAGACCGTAACCTTAAAGGTCTTGGCAGAGCAGTTGAGTGATGCGGGCATTCCAGTCTTCCTATCAGATATCAAGGGCGACTTGAATAGTTTGATTGCGGCCAATACCAAGGAGATTGATCCTAGTCGTCTGGAGAAGACCCACTATTCAGATTATAGTCCAGTTGCTTATCCAGTTGAGTTGTGGGATGTCTTGGGGCAAAATGGGACTCCTGTCCGCATGACTATTTCAGAGCTGGGGCCTGTCTTGTTGACGCGCTTGCTGGGCTTGAATGATACTCAGGAGTCCATCTTGAACATCGTTTTTAGAGTGGCAGACGAGCATGGACTTCTCTTGGTTGACTTAATGGACCTGCGTGCTATGCTCAATTTTGTAGCCGAAAATGCAGCAGAGCTGAGCCAATATTATGGAAATATTCCAGCTCGTTCGGTTGGTGCCATCTTGCGTAGCTTGGTTGTTTTGGAGCAACAAGGTGGTAAGATTTTCTTCGGTGAGCCCAGTCTTGACATTGCTGATTTGATGCGTACAGCAGAAGATGGCCGTGGTGTTATCAACGTCCTTCAAGCTACTGAGTTATTCAATCAACCAACTCTTTATTCGACAGTCCTTCTCAGCCTTTTATCAGAACTCTATGAAGTCCTACCCGAGGTGGGCGATTTGGACAAGCCTAAGATGGTCTTCTTCTTTGACGAGGCTCATGTTCTCTTCAAGGACGCTCCAAAAGTTCTTCTTGAAAAGATTGAATTGATTGTTCGTTTGATTCGTTCAAAAGGTGTTGGTGTCTTCTTTGTAACGCAGAATCCGACGGATATTCCTGATAGCGTGGCAGCTCAGTTGGGCAACCGCATCCAACATGGTCTTCGCGCCTTTACACCAAAAGAGCTCAAGACAGTCGCGACTGTTGCCGAAACCTTCCGTCAAGAAGGTGGGAAGGATTTGGCTAAGGTCATTCAGGAATTGCAGGTAGGTGAAGCGGTTGTGTCTACTCTGCAAGCTGACGGGACACCAAGCTTTGCGGATCGAGTATTGATTTACCCTCCAAAGAGTATGCTTGGAACGGTGGAGCCAAGCGCCCTTTTGTCAGTCATTAATAATTCTCCTTTGATGGAAAAATATGCTGACGCGGTCAACCGTGAATCTGCCCATGAGCAGATTTTAGCCATGACAGAGGCTAAAGAAGCTGAACTCATCAAAAAAGCAGAGCAGGCTGAGGAGGAAAAACGGGCGGAAAAAGAAGCTCAGGAAAAGGCAAAATTGGAAGAAAAAGCACAGAAAGAAGCGGCTAAAGCTGCTCAAAGAGCCAATCAACCAACCAGCCGAAAAACCGATTCTGTAATGGATCGCTTTACCAAAAACTTGATGAGTCAGGTTGGTCGGGAAGTTGGGCGCGTGGTGACACGTGGTATTATGGGCATGTTAAAAGGGAAGTGAGAGTCATCTCCTTCTTTTTTTATTTCATACTTAGAGACAAACTTCTTGCATTCTAACTGTAAATTCGTTATGATAGAAATAAATCACTAGTTAGTACAAAAAGGAGTAAGCGATGCCGAATCAATTGGAAGAACTATTGGCAAATTATATTCCTCAACCTTTAGGCGAAAAACGATGTTTTTCAGTCCTCCTACCATTGGTTTGGTCAGAGAATCAATGGCAGATTCTATATCAAGTTCGCAGTGAATCAATCTCTCAGCCTGGAGAAGTCTCATTTCCTGGTGGAGGAGTTGAGGAAGGAGAAACACCACAGCAAGCAGCTGTTCGGGAGGCTGTGGAGGAACTAAATATTCAACCAGAACAAATTGATATACTTGGAGAAATCGATTATTTGGTCTTTGAGCGCTCGACCATTCATTGCTTTGTAGGACGGTTAAATCTGGATTGGATGACTATCGTCCCTAACGAAGAGGTTGCTCGGATATTTACGGTGCCATTATCCACCCTGCTGACAATCCAACCTGTCTATTATCAATTGGATTCTAAAGTCGTTCCAGAATGTGATTTTCCTTTTGAACGATTAAGAGGAGGAATTAGTTACCCATTTAGTTATCAAAAGCGCTCTATTCCATTCTATGAACAACTTCCTGAAAATATATGGGGAATGACAGCTCAATTTACCCACAGATTCACTGAAATTATTAATCAACAAACTTCGCCGTAAAGTTGGCGGAGTTTTTATTTTTCTGTACGGATAGATAGCAAGTTCCTAAGTGCAGGGGAGTTAAACTGGTGAAAAAGACATAATAGAACATTGACAACATACCCCGCAGGGTATATAATGATAAAAAAGAATATTTAGGAGTACCTCATGTCTAAAAAAATTGTTATTATTGGTGGAGTTGCGGGTGGTGCAACAGCTGCAACGAGGTTGCGTCGTTTAAATGAAGAGGACAAGATTGTTCTATTTGAAAAGGGAGAGTATATTTCTTTCGCGAACTGTGGACTTCCCTATCATGTTGGCGGAGTTATTAAGGAACGCGAAAATTTATTGCTTCAGACAGTTGATGGGATGAATCAACAATATGGATTGGATGTTAGGAACTTTTCAGAAGTGCTAGAAATCAATCCGCAGAGTAAAAGTGTAACAGTGCTAAATCATCAAACAGGTGAACGCTATGTCGAGTCATATGATCAGCTCATTATTTCCACTGGTGCAAAAGCGATTGTGCCACCGATAGTTGGTATAGAAGAGGCTGATAATGTCTTTACTTTACGAAATATTCCTGACATGGACCAAATAAAGGCATATATCGCAGAAAACCAGATTGCGACAGCAACCGTTGTTGGTGGTGGGTTTATCGGACTTGAAATGATGGAAAATTTAGTGGAATTAGGAATTCAGGTTCAGTTGATTGAGATGGCCCCCCAAGTTATGCCGACAATTGATATAGAAATGGCACAACTCATTCATTCACAGATGAACATCCATGGTGTTAATTTGATTTTAAATGATGGCCTAAAGGAGTTTCGACAAAATGGAAGAGAGCTACTTCTAACCAGTGGCAAAACCCTTCAAACAGATATGACTATTTTATCAATCGGAGTCCTACCTGAAAATACGTTGGCTAAGGTTGCTGGGCTTGAATTGGGCTATAAAGGGGGCATCAAGGTTAATCAACAATTGCAGACGAGTCAACCTGATATCTATGCCATTGGTGATGCAATTGAAGTCATTGATTTGGTTAGTGGTCAGCCGACCCATATCCCACTTGCATGGCCATCCAATCGTCAAGGAAGATTGGTTGCTGATATCATCAACGGTAGTGATGCAGGATATTTCGGTACACAGGGAACAGCTGTTGCTAAAGTGTTTGAATTAACTGTAGCTAGCACAGGAAATAGTGAGAGATTATTAAAACAAGCAGGTATTGAATATGAAACGATCCATATTCATCCAAATTCACATGCAGGTTATTATCCGGGAGCATCTCCAATTGCCCTAAAACTCTTGTTTGGAATAGATGGGAAAATATTAGGAGCCCAAGCAATTGGGACAGAGGGTGTAGAAAAACGGATAGATGTGATCGCGACTGCCATGCGTTTTGGAGCACGTGCAGACCAACTAGCTAGTATTGAATTATCTTATGCTCCACCCTATTCATCAGCCAAAGATCCAGTCAACATGCTGGGGTATACTGCTGATAACATCCTCTCAGGGAAAGTAGCTACTTTCCAATGGTCACAAGTTGATGAATTGATAAGTAATAATGCCTTTTTATTGGACGTTCGAGAAGAATTTGAACTAGCAACTGGTACAATAGAGTCTAGTCACCACATACCTCTAAATCAATTGCGCCAACGGTTGGGAGAACTTCCCAAAAATCAACCAATATATGTTTACTGTCAAGTAGGACATCGTGGCTACAATGCTGCACGCATATTAAGTCAAGCAGGATTTGATGTAAAAAATCTTGATGGTGGCTATAAAACTTATAAAACTGCTCATTATCGCATAAAACCACTAGATTATCTATCTTTCAATCAGACAAGACATAAAAGTGAAGACCTTAAAGAGCCTTCAGAAATCATACATCTAGATGCCTGTGGCTTACAATGTCCGGGACCAATTTTAAAAGTGAAAGAAAAAATAGATAAGATGTCTATTGGTCAAAAAATGGAGATTGAAGCAAGTGATTTCGGCTTTGGTGCAGACCTTGCAGCTTGGTGTCAAAATACTGGAAATACTCTACTATCAAACAAGATTGAAAATGGAAAGGTTCTTGCGACAATTGTGAAAGGGAAGTCTTCTATTTCTGAGAGCGAGATGAAAAATCTACCGTCATTAGGGCAAGAGGGAGTTTTAAAGGAGACAAAAGATGGTGCAACGATGGTTGTTTTCAGTGGTGACTTGGATAAAGCTTTAGCCTCAATGATTATTGCTTCTGGTGCAGCTGCATACGGGAAAAAGGTAACGATTTTCTTCACCTTCTGGGGCCTATCTATTCTTAAGAAACAAAAGGTGAAAAAGTCAGGCTTGGCCAAGTTATTTGATATCATGTTACCTTCCAAAGCGAATAACTTACCACTTTCTCGGATGAATATGGGAGGAATTGGAGCATCGATGATCAAATACATTATGAAGCAAAAAAATGTTGATTCTCTTCCTGATATGATTGAGCAGGCACATCAATTGGGTGTTAAATTTGTGGCTTGTACGATGAGTATGGATTTAATGGGGATAGAAAAAGAAGAATTATTTGATTTTGTTGAGTATGGCGGTGTAGCAACCTTTATCGGGGACAGTGAGCAGGCAAATATGCAATTATTTATTTAGAAAAAAATCGGATGGAAACATTCGATTTTTTATTGTACGTGTATTAAACAATCCTGAATGTATACTATGAGTAAGACCCCAATTTGAAAATTTTAGAGGTGGATAGAGTTAGTTAAAAAAATAAATAGAACTGTATATAAAATTGCCAGTGACACAAAATTCATTATTGTTTGTAACCTTACTGATAAACACTTGTAATAATGATACCAGCTTTTAACATTCAAAGTGACAATATATGTTAAAATTATATATGTTCACTTTGGAGGGAGAAAAAATGGAATCAATATTAGAAATAAAGAATGTTACGAAAATTTTTGGAAAAAAACAGAAACAGGCATTGGAAATGGTTAAACAAGGAAGAGCCAAAACAGATATTTTGGAGAAAACCGGTTGTACAGTAGGTGTTTATGATGCAACTTTCGAGGTGAAACAAGGTGAAATATTCGTTATTATGGGTTTATCTGGTAGCGGAAAATCGACCCTCATTCGCCTGATTAACCGTTTGATTGAACCAACATATGGTAGTATTTACATTGAAGGACATGATATTGCAAAAATGAATCAAGATGAATTAAGACAAGTTCGTCGTCATTCCGTTAATATGGTTTTTCAAAAATTTGGACTTTTCCCGCATAAAACTATTCTTGAAAATACGGAGTATGGGTTAGAAATTAGGGGTGTGGATAAGGCTGATCGACAGAAATTGGCCGAACAAGCACTAGAGAATTCCTCACTCTTACCTTTCAAAGATCAATACCCTGATCAATTATCCGGTGGGATGCAGCAACGAGTAGGTCTTGCAAGAGCTTTGGCCAATAACCCCGATATATTATTGATGGATGAGGCATTTTCGGCCTTGGATCCACTCATTCGGAAAGAAATGCAGGATGAATTATTAGACCTACAGGAAAAAGTTCAGAAGACTATCATCTTCATCACACATGATTTAAACGAAGCCTTACGTATTGGGGACAGAATTGCTCTCATGAAGGATGGTAAGATTATGCAAATAGGGACGGGTGAAGAAATTTTAACCAATCCTGCTAATGAATTTGTCAGTGAGTTTATCGAAGATGTCGATCGTTCAAAAGTGTTAACAGCTCAAAATATTATGATTAAGCCGATTACGACAAATATAGATATTGATGGCCCAAAAGTTGCCTTGAGACGGATGGACACAGAAGAAGTGAGTATGCTTCTTGCTGTCAATCGTCAAAGAAAATTACTAGGAGTCATTTCGGCAGATGCGGCATTTAAGGCAAATGCAAAACAGCATAGTTTGATTGACTATATTGATACGGATATTCGTACAGTCTCAAAAGATACCTTGCTAGAGGATATTTTACCTCTAATTTATGATTCGGCAGCACCTATTGCAGTTGTTGAAAACGGTCGTTTGATAGGGGTGTTAATTAAAGGTCGTGTCATCGAAGCTCTCACTAAACAAGGAATTGAAATAGAAGAATAGGAGATCAGTGTGGATAATATATTACAAAATAGCTTACCGATTAAAGATTTGGTAGACAAAGGAATTGACTGGCTGACCGAGCATTTAGCAGGACTTTTTAAAGTCATTCAAGTAAGTGGTGACACGATGATGAACTTCGTTTCAGATACTTTGAATGTAATTCCTCCCTTACTTTTACTGATTGTGATTCCTGCCCTTGCTTACTATGTTTCTAGAAAAAAAGGTTTCACCGCTTTGACGATGTTGGGGTTGCTGTTCATCTATAATCAGGGATTATGGGAAGAAATGCTATATACATTCACTTTGGTGCTTGTTGCAAGTCTAATCTCTGTTCTATTAGGTATCCCCTTGGGTGTTTGGATGGCTAAGAGCAATCGTGCCAAATCAATCATTAGCCCGTTGTTGGACTTTATGCAGACCATGCCAGCATTCGTTTATCTAATCCCTGCTGTTGCATTCTTTGGGATTGGAATGGTTCCAGGGGTCTTTGCTTCCGTCATTTTTGCCTTGCCGCCAACTGTTCGATTTACAAATTTGGGAATTCGTGAGATTCCAGAAGAATTGATAGAAGCATCAGAATCATTTGGATCAACCGATCGACAACGCTTGTTTAAAGTAGAGCTACCCTTAGCAAAAAATACTATTTTTGCGGGAGTGAACCAAACAATCATGCTCGCTCTTTCTATGGTCGTTACTGCTTCGATGATTGGTGCTCCGGGTTTAGGAAATGGAGTTTTATCTGCTCTACAACATGCAGAGATTGGTGCAGGTTTTGTTTCAGGTCTAGCGCTGGTTGTATTAGCTATCATTATTGATCGCTTTACTCAGTTTTTAAACCAGCCGAAACGGAAAGCTGCTAAGCACTCAACATTTGCAAAGTTCCTTGCTCCAATCTTGCTAATCTCATTTTTGATGACTGGTATTACTCAATCCTTCCTAAAGGCCACCACATCTGATAAAAAAGAAATCACCCTTGCCTATGTGGAGTGGGACTCCGAGGTGGCTTCTACAAATGTTTTAGCAGAGGTATTAACATCTCAAGGATATGATGTCAACCTCATCCCATTGGATAATGCAGTAGCTTGGAAATCAATAGCAGAAGGAAATGCGGATGCTTCTGTCTCTGCATGGTTGCCGACAACCCACCAAGCACAATATGAACAGTATAAAGATCAACTGGTAGATTTGGGCGCAAATTTGTTTGGTACCAGTCTTGGCCTAGCTGTGCCAAGCTATATGGACATCTCGACAATTGAGGAATTGACCTCACAGGCCAACCAAACGATTATCGGAATTGAACCTGGGGCTGGAATTATGGCAGCTGCTGACTCCGCAGTCAATGAATATGCGAACTTATCCACGTGGTCATTGACCGCCTCTTCAACAGGTGCTATGGTTACCTCTTTGGAACAAGCATTGAAAAATGAAGATGATATCGTGGTTACGGCTTGGATGCCTCACTGGATGTTTGCTAAGTACGATTTGAAATTTTTAGAAGATCCTATGGGAGTATTTGGTGATGCGGAAGAAATCCATACCATTGTCAGACAAGGTCTAAAAGAGGATCAGGCAGATGCTTACAACATTATTGATCAGTTCAATTGGGAACCAGATGATATGCAGGCTGTCATGTTGGCAATTTCAGAAGGCAAGACTCCTCGTCAATCTGCAAGAGATTGGATAGAATTAAATCCTGATAAGGTAAAAGAATGGTTGGATTAAATTCATTTATTTTTACTTGAGGGTAACATCGAGGAATGACAAATGGCGCAATCGTCTTATTTTAAGAAAAGCTGTTGTTTGATGAAAATCCTATTTCAATTAATATGCTTGGAAAACATCTAAACAGTACCCGTTCCTTAATAAATTTTATTTTTAAAAATGCACATAGTTTGAAATTAACTATATGCATTTTTATATGGCTCAATAAAAGTGCTATAATTAATTGACAATAATTTGAAATTGTTTTATACTTACTGAAAAGATAAATCAAAATATTTTGATATGAGGTGAGTAATATTAAAGATTTTTCAACGGATGCTCAATTGTTTAAAGCTCTGGCAGATGAGAAACGCTTGCTAATCCTAGATTATTTAAAAAAAGGTGAAACCTGTGCTTGTGTACTTATTGAGAAATTGGGGATTGCTCAGTCGGCCCTATCTTATCATATGAAAATTTTATGTCAGTCAGGGATTGTTGTTAGTCGTCAAGAAGGGAAATGGAGACACTATAGCCTGAGTTATCAAGGGCGTAATTATGCCCTGAGTCGTCTTGGTCAACTAACGAATTTTGAGGTTGAAACTATAGGACAATGTCATTGTAATCGGAAGTCATCATAGAATGGCTTTTGATTTAACAAAACATATCAATGATTTTTGATATAAAAAGGAGTATGATCATGTGGAGGTTTATTCAAGAACAAATTCTTGGAATGAAATGGTTAAATGAAGGTGTTGGAAAGTTATTGTCGCTGATTGGGATTGATATGACGACTCGACTTGGAGGAGCTTTTCAGTTTTTCTTTTACGATGTTATCAAAATTACCATTTTACTATGTGTCTTAATTTTTTCTATATCCTATATTCAAAGTTATTTCCCACCTGAAAGAAGTCGTAAGATTCTAAGTCGGTTTGATGGTATTTCTGCCAATATTGTATCAGCTCTATTGGGGACTGTTACTCCATTTTGTTCCTGTTCTTCCATTCCACTATTTATGGGTTTTACCAGTGCAGGACTACCCGTTGGTGTGACTTTCTCGTTTTTAATTTCCTCTCCGATGGTTGACCTTGGTAGTTTGATTCTTCTGATGAGTATTTTTGGGAGTAAGGTTGCTTTTATTTACGTGCTATTTGGCTTAGTAATTGCAGTTTTGGGTGGTACTTTTATTGAGAAACTAGGTATGGAAAAATATGTTGAAGATTTTGTGAAAAATGCCCATGTGCCTTTTTTAGAAGAGGAGAATTTAACATTTCGAGATAGGGTTAATTTTGCTAAGGAACAAGTTTCTGAAACATTTAAAAAAGTTTTTCCTTATATTCTAATAGGGGTAGGAATAGGGGCTTTTATTCATAACTGGATACCGGAGAATTGGGTGACTAGCACTCTGGGAAATAGGAATCCATTCGGGGTTATCATAGCAACCTTTATTGGAATACCTATGTATGCAGATATTTTTGGGTCAATTCCTGTAGCAGAAGCCTTGTTGGAAAAGGGAGCGCAATTGGGAACGGTATTAGCCTTTATGATGGCGGTTACCACTCTCAGCCTACCTTCCCTAATCATGTTAAAGAGAGCTATAAAGCCACAACTTTTAGCAGTATTCATTGCGATCTGCACTTTTGGAATTATCCTAGCAGGTTATTTATTTAATCTATTGCAAACAATTATTCTTTAGGAGGAAATATAGATGTCACACGTTTTATCAAACCAGATTGTGTTTAAGGTTCTAGGTTCTGGGTGCAAGAAATGTAATTTATTAGAGGAACATGTTCAACAGGCCTGTATTGATGAAGGGATAGATGTCACAATCGAACATGAAAGGGATTTTTCTAAGATGGCTGCATATGGTGTTATGTCTACTCCTGCTTTGGTATTAAATGAAAAAGTTGTTGCTTCAGGAAAAGTCCTCTCTGTGAATGAAGTTAAAGAGATTATTCAGGAGGAGATTGTTGATGCCTAAGCCTAAAGTAGCCTTTATTTGTGTTCATAATTCTTGTAGAAGTCAAATGGCCGAAGCCTTGGCCAAAAAATATTATTCGGACTATTTTGAAGCTTATTCGGCAGGAACGGAAACAAAACCACAAATCAATCAAGATGCAGTCCGACTAGTAAAAGAAAAGCATCATATCGATATGGAAAGGACACAATATTCTAAGTTACTTGATGAACTACCACCCATTGATATTGTTATAACAATGGGGTGTAACGTGGACTGTCCATATCTACCTTGTCATCATAGAGAAGATTGGGGTTTAGATGATCCGACTGGAAAAGCTGACAGTGAATTCTTAAGTGTTATGGCACTAATAGAAGAAAAATTGTTTGAACTTTCAAAGTCAAAGGTTTTAAGTGATATTGATAAGTGATTAGAAATTTGTTGTGTAAAGTAGAAGTAGTGATCGTTAGCATTACTAATGTACTAATGTATTGAATGCCCCTTGAATCAATCTTCTTTACTAACAAAGTTATATCTCTTAATGACCTTAAATTCTACCTTATCTAAACACCCTTATGCACAAATCAATCTAAAACTCTTATCAGTTAAATTTCAGAAAGCAAATAAAGATGAGTTCCGTCACTCATCTTTTTCTACTCTTTTGTTAACGTAACCTCATCTCCTGTATCCTTCTTTACAAGGTCTGGAAGTGTAATTGAGTTTTCGGTTGCAGAATATTCAAATTCGTTACTTGTATTGATATTGTAAATAGATTATTAAATGTTTCGGAATTAAAAAATAGTGGTTTTATTATTGATAGAGATTTCGGTGAAATATTTGATAATTGCAAAGAATTTCTTATGGAATATAGAGGAAGTTCTATACCAACAGATATGGGACAAGTTGAAGTTAAATACGAACTACAATATTTTTTATTGGAGATATTATTAATAAAAAAAGTGGACTGTTGAATCCAGTTTTAAATTGTTCCCTATTGGTGAAGGTTCGTATACTCAGATCTTTAAATGCTTTGATGATTTTTATGATAAATATTTTGCTGTGAAAAGAGCTAAGACAGATTTGGACGCTAAAGAATAGGAGAGATTTTATAAAGAGTATGAAGTTATGAAATCTATAAATTCTCCGTATGTATTAGAAGTTTATCGCCTAGATAAAAACAAAAATGAATACTATATAGAGTTCGCAGATTTTTCGTTGTGTGATTATATTTTGAAGAATAATCAGAAACTAAGCTTTATTGCACGTAGAAAAATCTGTTTACAAATAATTAGGGCTTTTGATGTGTTTGACAGAATTGGGCTTTTACATAAAGACATTAGCCCTAAAAATGTTTTACTCAAAAAATATCTAGAAGAGGTTGTCGTAAAAATTGCTGACTTTGGATTAGTTAAAACAGTTGATAGTTAATTAACATCATTAAAAACAGAAGTTCGTGGCTATTTTGATGATGCATCTGGTTTAAGTACAGAAGGATTTAAAAATTACAGCAAGCAATACGAATACTATGCCCTCTCAAAATTAATTTACTTTGTGTTGACTGGAAGATTTAAGAATATGAATAGATTCGATTTCCCCAAATTAAAGGAATTTATGGAAAAGGGATTGCACGCGAATCATAATTATAGATATAAAACAATTGGAGAGTTGAAAAATGCGTTCTTAGAAATACAAGAAGAATGGAAATTTTAACTGAGGATATTTCATGCTGAAAGAGCAATAATAAAAAGGAACACCTCATTCGAAGTGTTCCTTTCATTATCTGCATGTTCTACATAAGATTGAACAGGCTATGATAGATTTAGCAGAAATAATTATTTGATTTATTATAATCAGTTAAAATTCAGTTATTTTGCTAAAATCAAAAGATAAAAGCCTTTGAAACGTTGTTTTCAAGGGCTTTCTGTATATTGTCTTATTTTACTTCAGTAAAAATCACGTGTTTACGCAATTTTGGTGAGTATTTTTTCAATTGAAGACGGTCTGGAGTGTTACGTTTGTTTTTTGAAGTAAGGTACAAGCGTTCACCAGATTCTTTGTGTTCAAGTGTAATATTTACGCGCATGGTATCTCCCTTCTATTATTCAGCTGAAGCAGCCTTAGCGATTTTACGTCCTTTGTAGTATCCTTTCAAAGATACACGGTGTGAACGTGAGTAATCTCCAGTAGTTTCATCAAATTTCACAGTTGGAGCTGCTACTTTATAGTGAGTACGACGTTTGTTTTTCTTCGCTTTTGAAGTGCGACGTGCAGGTACTGCCATTTCTATTTTCCTCCATTAAAATACGAGAGCAAAGCCCTCTTCAAATTTAAAAGTTATAGTATGACTTTCGTCAACTTTAACAGTATATCAAAACTTCTTTGTAAAGTAAAGTTACTTGACAGATATTTTTAAAAATTTTATTCACCTAAATTCCCACCTAAAGAAAGTTTCCCAAATTTCAAGTTGAAATTAGCCACACATAAGAAATTCACTCGGCGACTTGTAGTCAAAGCATTTTTTAGGGTAATAGTTCATCCGATTTTCGATAAAAGTGACTTCTCTCGAGGTCGTTTTCTTGGTTCCTTTTGGTAGCCATCTCCGAATCAATCGATTGTGATTTTCAATCGTTCCCCTCTACCATGAAGAGTAGGGATGCGCATAGTAGATATACTCCTCAGGAAACACTTCAGCCAGACGACAAAATTCTGTACCATTAACAGAATACGATGTTCCCTCAAGATTCCCTCCAGTGCCTGATTGACTGATTCAGTGGTTTTGTTAGGTATCAAATGGATGATTTGGTGTCTACTCCGACGGTCGGTTAAGACTAACAGGCATGATTTTTCACCTTAGTTAATAGAACCGTATCAATTTCATAATACCCATTTTCCAAGCGAAGATTGATAACGTCAGGACGTTATTCGATAGATTTGCCTGTTGGTTTAAAGTTAGGACTAGCTTGCTTTTTGATTGCTTTCTTTTTTCTAGGATAAAGCATATCCGCTTTTTTCAATCCTAAATGACCATGATGAACCGAACAGTAAATAGTTGAACTCCCAACAGCCAGCTGTTTCTTCTTCACCATCATTTCGGGAGAAAACTTTTGCTTAGTATAGTGTAAAATCTACTCTTTGATTTCTTTGGTTAGAATTAATTTTTTCACCGACCTCTTTCGATCGGTGTGGCAAACAGTTTGTGCATAGTCAGCAGAATAGACTTTTTTGTACAGCCCTTTTCGCACTTGTAGTAAGGTTGTACCACGATTGATCTCGTTATTAATGGTCTGAGGAGCCTTTCCAAGTAAACCAGCAATTTCACGATTGGACATATTTTCATTTTTTCATCGTTCAATCAGGCGACGGTTATCCATTGTCAAATGTTTGCCTTTTGGTGTATAATGTTTTTGCATCTCTGTGCCCTTCCTTGTGTTTGTGGTGAACAACAAGTATAGCACAGAGATATTTTCTTTTACCTTAACATCGATTTCCTTTGACAACAGGAACCCTTGAACCTGTTTTGGTAGCTAAACCAAGGCTACTATTAGCCTTTGCCACTTAGCCTAACAGCTTCAAGCCTGTTATCAAATGAAATTACCGGCTTACTCAAAGATAGTGAAACAAATATTTTTGAACAAGGCGAGGTGGCTAACTCATTATAGAACTTTTACTAAAGAAAGTTTGCTATAATATTCAAAAAGAAACAAAATTCACTTGACGGCATTTATATAATAGTTATAGGACGAGTTCCAATTATTCAATATGAAGGAGAACTGTATGAAAACAGTTGGGAAGTTTTTTGCGAAAAAGTTGGCTAGCCTCTTGGTCTTGTTGCTAGTTTTAGGTATAGGGATCTTCTGGTTTAGAAATAGTATTCTAGCATGGTTCCAAGGGACCCACAAGGTTCAATATGAGTTTGTCATTAAGAAGTTTGAAGCGGAAAGCAAGCTGGTTGTGGCAGGTGCCGAGGTGGATACAACTGCCAACCATACTTTTGATAATAATAATCTGCAAGAATGGCCAGACTGGACAGAACCGATTACCAAGCTCTTTGTAGGACGTGAAATGTCTGTTGATATTCCTGTGCAGACGGAGTTCAAGTTGGTCTTGGAAGGGATTAGTCAGTCAGATGTCCAGATTCAAAACAATAATTTAACCTTCAAGAAACCTGTTCTTGTCGAAGTTGATTCTCAGCAACATGGAGAAATTAAAATCAGCAACAATAGCAATGGTCTGCTGGACAAGGCAGTCGATGTCTTCACTTCTGGACTAAAGGCCCAGGAATTTCTAAATGAAAAATCCCAAGAAGCCATTTACAAGACAAGTGAGAAAGTATTGAATGACGCGGAACGCCAAGAAAAAGTAGCGGCCTTTGCTGAAACAGCCTTAGAAAACCTCCTCAATCTCAATTCAGAAGAAAAACTTGAGGTTGAAATCGAAGTGGCCGACTTGAATTTCCAGATTGTAGACAAGAAATAGGTTTTAAACAAGGTCGTGTCAGTAGGCACGGCTTTTTGTTTGCTCTGCCATTTCCAAAAAAGCCCAAAATATGATAAAATAAGGGGCAATATTTAGAGAAATGAGAAAGCCCATGAAACTACAAAAACCAAAAGGGACGCAAGATTTACTTCCACAGGACTCTGCCAAATGGCAATATGTAGAAAATTTCGCGCGTTCTATTTTTAAACAGTATAATTTTTCGGAAATTCGCACACCTATCTTTGAACATTACGAAGTAATCAGTCGCTCTGTTGGCGATACCACAGATATTGTGACCAAGGAAATGTACGATTTTTACGATAAGGGAGAACGTCATATTACTCTTCGTCCAGAAGGCACAGCGCCAGTTGTTCGTTCATACGTAGAAAATAAACTCTTTGCCCCAGAAGTGCAAAAACCGGCAAAATTTTACTATATGGGGCCCATGTTCCGATATGAGCGTCCTCAGGCAGGTCGTTTGCGTCAGTTCCATCAGATTGGTGTAGAGTGCTTCGGCTCAAATAATCCAGCAACAGATGTAGAAATTATTGCCATGGCTTATCATTTCTTTGAAGAGTTGGGGATTAAAGATGTTCGTTTGCATCTCAATAGTTTGGGGAATCCAGAAAGTCGCGCAGCCTATCGCCAAGCCTTGATTGACTATCTGACACCGCTCAAGGATCAACTGTCTAAAGATAGCCAGCGCCGTTTGGAAGAAAATCCTCTCCGCGTGTTAGACTCAAAAGAAAAAGAAGACAAGGTTGCTGTAGAAAATGCACCATCCATCTTGGACTATCTGGATCAGGAAAGTACAGCTCACTTTGAAGCAGTCAAGTCTATGCTAGACAAACTTGGCATTTCATATGAAATCGACACGAATATGGTACGTGGTCTAGACTACTATAACCATACTATTTTTGAATTCATGACCGAAGTAGGTGGCAGTGACTTGACCATCTGTGCTGGCGGTCGTTATGATGGATTGGTTAGCTATTTTGGTGGTCCAGAAACACCAGCCTTCGGCTTTGGCATGGGGATTGAACGTCTGATTCTCGTACTTGAAAAGCAAAGTATTGAGCTTCCGATTGATACCCAAATAGATGTTTACATAGCTGTTTTGGGTCAGGAGGCCAATGGCGGAGCGCTTGAGTTGGTTCAAGCCATCCGCAAGCAAGGGTTCCGAGCAGAGCGAGACTACCTTGACCGCAAGCTCAAAGCCCAGTTTAAGTCAGCAGATGTATTTGGAGCCAAGACAATCATTACCTTAGGTGGTAGCGAAATCGAATCAGGTCAAGTCGTGGTGAAAAATAACCAGACTCGAAAAGAGGTTGAAACAAGTCTTGAAATAGTTAAAACAGAATTTGCTAGTATTTTAGAAAAACTAAGTGAAAATTAGTGTTGTATCCTATGATAGTGTATTGATGAGCCATCTTTATAAGAAGATGGTTTATCAAAAACGAAAAATGAAAGCGCTTTATTCGGATTTTTCGAAAAAATTGTGAAAAAATTAACAAAAACACTTTACAAAATCAAAAAGTTGTTGTATTATAAACATGTGAAAAAAGTAACAAACGTCTGTTTTATAAATGGAGGACTAAAATGGCTGAACAAAAAGTAGTATCACCTGAAGAAAAATTGGTGGCAGCTCAAAAACATGTTGACGAACTTGTTCAAAAAGGTTTGGTAGCCTTGGATGAGTTTCGCAAATTGAACCAAGAACAAGTTGACTACATCGTTGCGAAAGCATCCGTAGCAGCGCTTGATGCTCACGGTATCTTAGCAGCACACGCTGTAGAAGAAACAGGTCGCGGTGTCTTTGAAGACAAAGCTACAAAAAACTTGTTTGCGTGTGAACACGTTGTAAATCACATGCGCGGTTTAAAAACAGTTGGTATTATCGAAGATGATCCTATTACTGGTTTGACAAAAATTGCAGAACCTGTCGGTGTTATCTGTGGTGTTACTCCAACAACTAACCCAACTTCAACAGCTATTTTCAAATCACTTATCGCACTTAAAACTCGTAACCCAATCGTATTTGGTTTCCACCCATCTGCACAAGAATCTTCTGCACATGCAGCACGTATCGTTTATGAAGCTGCTGTAAAAGCAGGTGCCCCTGAAAACTGTATCCAATGGATTACTGAGCCATCTATTGCTGCTACAAATGCCCTCATGAACCACGATGGTATCTCAACTATCTTGGCAACAGGTGGTAACGCAATGGTACGTGCAGCGTATTCATGTGGTAAACCAGCTCTTGGTGTTGGTGCAGGTAACGTTCCAGCATATATCGAAAAATCTGCAGATATTCGTCAAGCAGCTCACGATATCGTTATGTCTAAATCATTTGACAACGGTATGGTATGTGCTTCTGAGCAAGCAGTCATCATCGATAAAGAAATTTATGATGAATTCGTTGAAGAATTTAAGTCATACAAAACTTACTTTGTTAACAAAGAAGAAAAAGCACTCCTTGAAGAGTACTGCTTCGGTGTAAAAGCAAATAGCAAAAACTGTGCAGAAGGTAAATTGAATGCTGATATCGTTGGTAAACCTGCTGCATGGATTGCGGAACAAGCAGGCTTCAAAGTTCCAGAAGGAACAAACATCTTGGCTGCTGAATGTGCTGAAGTTGGACCAAATGAGCCTCTTACACGTGAAAAACTTTCTCCAGTAATTGCTGTATTGAAAGCTGAAGACGTAGAAGATGGCATTAAAAAAGCTCGTCAAATGGTAGAGTTCAACGGTCTTGGACACTCTGCTGCAATCCATACTAAAGATGAAGAACTTGCAAAACGTTTCGGTACTGAAATGAAAGCAATGCGTATTATCTGGAACTCACCTTCTACTTTCGGTGGTATCGGTGACGTTTATAATGCATTTATTCCATCATTAACACTCGGATGTGGTTCATATGGACGTAACTCAGTTGGTGATAACGTATCTGCTATCAACCTTCTTAACATCAAGAAAGTAGGGAAACGTAGAAATAATATGCAATGGTTTAAAGTTCCTTCAAAAATTTACTTCGAACGTAACTCTATTCAATACCTTCAAACAGCAGAAGGCCTTGAACGTGTTATGATCGTAACAGACAAATCAATCGAACGTCTTGGTTTTGTTCAACGTGTCATCGATCAATTGAATGCTCGCTCAAATCAAGTGACTATTCAAGTCTTCTCAGATGTTGAACCAGATCCAGATATTACAACAGTTGAACGCGGTGCTGAAGTAATGCGTGCATTCCAACCGGATACAATTATTGCGCTCGGTGGTGGTTCACCAATGGATGCTGCTAAAGTAATGTGGCTCTTCTATGAACAACCAGAAATCGACTTCCGTGACCTTGTTCAGAAATTCATGGATATCCGTAAACGTGCCTTCAAATTCCCATCATTGGGTCAAAAAGCTAAATACATCGGTATCCCAACTACATCTGGTACAGGTTCAGAAGTAACACCGTTTGCCGTTATTTCTGATAAGAAAAATAACCGCAAATACCCACTCGCTGACTACTCATTGACACCAACAATTGCAATCGTAGACCCAGCATTGGTAGAGTCAGTTCCAGCCTTCATCGCAGCTGATACTGGTATGGATGTATTGACTCATGCGACAGAAGCATACACTTCTAACTTTGCGAACGACTACACTGATGGTATTGCCCTTCAAACTATTAAGTTGGTATTCCAATACCTTGAAAAATCTGTCTTGACTGGTGATCCAGAAGCACGTGAAAAAATCCACAATGCTTCTACAATGGCTGGTATGGCTTTTGCAAATGCCTTCTTGGGTATGAGCCACTCTATGGCCCATAAGATTGGTGGTCGCTTCCACACAGTTCATGGACGTACAAACGCAATCTTGTTGCCATACGTTATCCGTTACAATGGTACTCGTCCGTCTAAGACAACTACATGGCCTAAGTACAACTACTGGAAAGCGGATGAAAAATTCCAAGACATCGCTCGTATGTTAGGTTTGCCACATTCTACTCCAGAAGAAGCTGTTGCAGCTTATGCTGAAGCAGTTTACGAATTGGGTGAAAAAGTTGGTATCAAGATGAACTTTAAAGATCAAGGTATTGACGAACAAGAATGGAAGAAATACACTCATGAATTGGCTCTTCTAGCATATGAAGACCAATGTTCACCTGCTAACCCACGCTTGCCAATGGTAGCAGATATGGAAGAAATCATGAATGACGCTTACTACGGTTACAAAGAACGTCCGGGTCGGATTAAATAATATCTTTCCTTATTCGTGCAATAATTTTTGAAAGTACCTTCTCGGAGATAATTAGATTTGCCAACTAAAACTGGCTGATAGGATTGAGGTTGCTAAGTTGATTCTTAGCTACCTCAATTTTTTTGAAAAAGAACTCAATTTTGTAAAAGCTGAGAGAAATATACATCAAAAGTGCAGATGAAAAAGATAGACTGTTAGAAAGCATGGGGGTTGCTACCCATTCTTTCAGATATAGAAGAATCATACTTCAGAACACAAGAAGATATCAGATGTCACAAGCTTGTTTTTTACAGAATACTGAAAATATGGTAAAATGGAGTGATAAAACTATTTGAGGTAAGGAATATGACTGTTAAGATCAATACAAAAGACGGCCAAATAGAATTGACTGATGACGTGATTGCCACAGTTGTCGGCGGTGCTACGACTGAAATTTTTGGTGTTGTTGGGATGGCTAGTAAATCTGCGATTAAGGACAATTTTCAGGCTCTTTTGAGAAAAGAAAACTATTCCAAAGGTGTAGTTATCAAGACTTTAGAAGATGGTCGTATTGCAGTCGATGTTTATACTGTGATGAGTTATGGTGTAAAAATAAGTGAAGTATCTCGCAATATCCAAGAACGCGTGAAGTTTAACTTGGAGAGTCAATTGGGTATCTCTGTTGATGCCGTTAATGTTTTTATCCAAAATATTAAAGTCGTAGGAGAATAATTGTGTCTAAAATTACTACTAGTTTATTTCAAGGAATGGTGCAGGCTGCATCAACTCGTCTGAATAAACAAGCTGAATATGTCAACTCACTAAACGTATTCCCTGTACCAGATGGGGATACAGGTACCAATATGGGGATGACCATTGCAAATGGTGCTAAGGAAGTTGCGGATAAGCCTGCTTCTACAGTAGGTGAAGCTGCACAAATTTTGTCCAAAGGATTGCTAATGGGAGCGCGCGGGAACTCTGGTGTTATTACATCTCAGTTATTCCGTGGTTTCGGTCAATCTGTTAAGGGTAAGGTTGAATTGGATGGTAAGGATTTAGCACAGGCTTTTCAACATGGTGTAGAGGTAGCTTATAAAGCCGTTATGAAACCTGTTGAGGGTACTATTCTTACTGTATCTCGTGGTGCCGCAACTGCAGCGCTCAAAAAAGCTGAAGAAACAGATGATGCAATCGAAGTTATGCGTGCAACACTGGATGGTGCTAATCGCGCCCTAAAGAAAACACCTGATATGCTTCCAGTCTTGAAAGAGGTTGGAGTTGTCGATTCAGGCGGTCAAGGACTTGTATATATTTATGAAGGTTTCTTGTCAGCTCTTACAGGTGAGTACATTGCTTCTGAAGAATTTGAGGCGACTCCAGCAGTTATGTCAGAGATGATAAATGCAGAACACCACATGTCTGTAGCTGGTCACGTTGCAACGGAAGATATTACTTATGGTTATTGTACAGAAATCATGGTAGCTCTACGCCAAGGTCCTACTTATGTTAAAGAATTTGACTATGAAGAATTCCGTAATTATCTCAATGATCTGGGGGATTCTCTCCTAGTTGTCAACGATGATGACATTGTAAAAGTACACGTTCACACGGAAGATCCTGGTTTGGTAATGCAGGCTGGTCTTCAATATGGTAGCTTGGTTAAAGTTAAAGTGGATAATATGCGTGAGCAACATGAAGCGCAAGTTGAGAAAGAGGGTTCTTTACAAAAACCAGCTGAGCAAAAAGAATATGCTATTATTGCTGTAGCAGCTGGGGAAGGGTTAACTGAGATTTTCAAATCACAAGGTGTTGACTATGTGATTTCTGGAGGTCAAACCATGAACCCGTCCACAGAAGACTTTTTGAAAGCTATTGATTTGGTCAATGCGCGTAATGTAATTTTACTACCGAACAACAAAAATATTTTAATGGCAGCTCAGTCTGCGGCTGAAGCGACGGAAGTTGCTGTAAAAGTAGTAGAAACTAAGACCCTTCCACAAGGTTTTACAAGTTTGTTGGCATTTGATCCTAGTCGTGATTTGGACAGTAACGCACAAGCCATGACAGCCTCACTAGCTAATGTGAAAAGTGGTAGCATTACGACAGCTGTTCGTGATACAACAATTGATGGCCTTGAAATTCATGAAAATGATAATCTTGGTATGGTTGATGGAAAAATTGTTGTATCTAATCCAGATATGATGGAGACCCTTGAATCAACATTTGAAAGAATGCTTGATGAAGATAGTGAAATTGTTATTATCTATCTTGGCGAAGAAGGTGACAAAGAATTAGCTCAAGCCGTAGCTGAAAAATTAGAAGAACAATTTGAAGACCTTGAAGTTGAAATCCACCAAGGAGATCAGCCAGTCTACCCATATCTGTTCAGTGTTGAATAAAAATGTATCGTGAGTATGTGATCATACTCACGATTTTTTCGCTTTCGTTTGGGATTTTCTGGTCTGCTTATGACAAACAAATTGGCCTATGGTATAATGGAATGTATGTTAAGTCGAAATGAAAATGAATTGATTTCAATTGGTGAAAACCTCGGTAGTGTTTGTCAAGCGGGGCAAGTGATACTGTTATCTGGAAATCTTGGTGCTGGAAAAACAACATTGGTAAAAGGTATTGCGAAGGGTCTTGGCATTGAGCAAATGATTAAAAGTCCAACCTATACGATTGTACGCGAATATGAAGGACGTCTACCATTATTTCATTTAGATGTTTATCGAATTGGAGATGATCCTGACTCTATTGATTTGGATGATTTTCTTTTTGGTGACGGAATTACTGTCATCGAATGGGGAGAGTTATTGGATTTATCTTTGTTCGATGATTATCTAAGAATCTATATTGAAAAGGTTGAAGAAGGTCGCTCTCTTTCTTTTGAATCCTTTGGAAGACAAAGCCAAAGTTTACTTGCGGAGATTCCAAATGCGTAGAAAAGAGATTGAATTTTGTGAAGCAGATCCCAGTGATGCGCAGGCGTTTATCCATTTTATGCAGCAAGTAGCCTCAGAAACAGATTTCTTGGTCATGGACGAAACTGGTTTTGCATATCATCAAGAGCAGATGAAAACGATTTTTGCGGCTGGGGTTGAAAATCCTAGGGAAATCCATTTGCTGGCAAAACTAGAGAATGAGGTTGTCGGTGCAATAACTGTTAAGTCTTCTAAACAATTTCGAATTAGCCATATTGGAAATATCTTTATTGCAGTTAAGAAAGAATATTGGGGTTATGGAATTGGCACTATACTCTTAGAAGAAGTTTTGCATTGGGTACGGGAAATTGGTTTGCTGAGCCGATTAGAGTTGACAGTCCAAGTTCGCAATCAAGCTGCAGTACATCTTTATAAAAAATTAGGATTTCAAATAGAAGGAACTCAATATAGAGGAGCTAGAACTGATCAAGGTGAATGGCTAGATCTCTATTATATGGGTATGTTGATTGGTGATCTATGAAAATTTGGAAAAAAATAGTCTTGATGTCCTTGTCGATTTTCTTGTTGACAGTGGTAGCCGCTGGAGTTTACGGCAATAGTTTATTGGGCTTTTCGCTCGGGGAAATCTCAAAAACATTTAAATCTTTGGATGATAATGATGATTCGATTCAACCAATTGATGCGACAGAACCATTAACCATCTTGTTGATGGGGGTTGATATGGACCAGGCTTCTCGCGGGGGTCAGTGGGACGGTGGTCGAAGTGACTCGATGATACTTGTTACCTTAAATCCCACGACGAAAACAACTACTATGATGAGTCTGACGAGAGATATCATGGTTGAAATTGCAGAGCCAGATGGGACATCCAGTGGGACAATTGAAAAACTAAATCATTCCTATAGCTATGGACAAGCTCCGATGGCAATTGCGACGATTGAAAAAATGATGGATATTACCATTGATCGCTATGTTGAGATTAATATGGATGGGCTAGTTGAATTGGTTGACGCACTTGGGGGGATTGAGGTAAATAATACTTTGGGATTCCCAATCTCAATTTCGGAACATGAACCAGCTTATACTGCAGTTGTTCCGGAAGGAAAATCATTAGTAAATGGTAATCAAGCATTGGTTTATTCCCGAATGCGTTATGATGACCCTGAAGGTGATATAGGTCGGCAAAGACGGCAACGAGAAGTGATTACCGCTATCGTAAAGAAGTTGTTAAATTTAGATGGATTAACACAATACAAAAAAATTCTGACAGCTATTTCAAATAATATGCGGACAAATATTGAAATTAACACCTCAACTATCCCTTCTCTATTGGGGTATAAAGATGCTTTATCTAATTTGGAACCGTATCAATTGCAGGGTGAGGAACAGATGATTAACGAACTCAGCTATCAATTGCCTACTAGTGAGCATCTGTTGGAAATGCAAAATGTTTTGAAAGCATCGACCGGGCAACCAACTGCTACTGATTTAGTGACAAATGTTCAAGTGAATGAAAGTATGATGTACCTTCCAAGTCCAGTTAATGTATATAATGCATATACAAATGAATTGGTGCTTGAAGCAAGTCCCTGGGCCCAAACGTCAACTGAAGATTCGACCACATATGATACGACAGCAGAGATGAATTTAGAAACCACTGCTACAGATACCTATAGTTCAGAAGGGGAATAAGCTCAAATAATATCGTTAAAGAAATCGGGCAAAACTCACTATCATTTAAATTTGCATAACGAAAATAGCTTTGAATTACGTTATCAAAAACGTTGATTCAAAGCTATTTTTGGGTATTAAAACTTTTTACCCAGCTTTCTATTATTTTTGGGGGTGTTTTGAAGCGTATTTTTCTTGGATGGTTTGGATCTCTTGTAAGTTGCCTGCTATACTTTGTTGGTAGATGCGTGTTTTATACTGGAGATCAGCTGTTAATTCTTGCAAAGGTTTTTGAAAACTTTGGATAATGGCTAGTTGATGTTGGATATTTGATTTGCTGGTCTGAATATCAGTCAAGAGTTGTTGTATTTCCTTGACTTCTTTTGAAATTTTTTCTCGGTTGGTAATAGCAAGAAAGGTTGCACTGGCAGCACCTACAGCCACTATAATATTGCTAAGTTTCATCTTATTCTCCTAAATATAGGCTTTGCGCTAGCTGGGCTAATGCTGGGAAATCAGGTTCGTTGGTCTTGAAATGGATTTCCAGCCCGTCTTCTTTATCGTATCGTGGTAAGAGATGGATATGGGTATGAAAGACAGTCTGACCAGCCACTTCTTCGTTATTATTGACAATATTTAGGCCTTTAGCACCGAGTGTCTCCTTCAAATGACTGGAGATAGTAGGAATCACTGAAAAGAGTGTAGCTGCTGCTTCTGCGTCCATATCAAGCATATTGCGGTAATGTTTCTTAGGAACAACTAAAGTGTGTCCTTTGGTGACTTGGGTGATATCTAAAAAGGCAAGGATATGATCATCTTCATAGACTTTAGAAGCTGGGATTTCTCCAGCAATAATTTTACAAAAAATACAATCTGACATAATGACAACCTCTTTTTAGAATTTTTGATATAATAATTATATCAAATTATAGGAAGAAATGTATGTTAGAAGTAAAAAATATAACAGGAGGCTACATCAATATTCCCGTAGTGAAAGATGTATCTTTCACTGTTGAGAGCGGTCAGTTAGTTGGCTTAATTGGATTGAATGGTGCAGGGAAATCAACGACGATAAAGGAAATTATTGGCCTTTTGACTCCTTATCAGGGAGAAATTTTAATTGATGGGAAAAGTCTTGTACAGGATGCAGATAATTATCGGAAGAAAATTGGATTTATCCCTGAAACACCTAGCTTGTATGAGGAATTGACGCTTAAGGAACATTTAGAGGTAGTAGCTTTAGCCTATGATTTGACTTGGGATCAAGCCTGGAGTCGAGTTCAGGGGTTGTTAACGGTTTTTCGGTTGGGTGAAAAATTGGACTGGTTCCCTGTTCATTTTTCTAAGGGAATGAAACAGAAAGTTATGATAATCTGTGCTTTCATGGTGGAACCGAGTTTGTTGATTGTTGACGAGCCGTTTTTAGGGCTGGATCCTATAGCGATTTCGGACTTAGTAAACCTATTAGAAGAGGAGAAAGCTAAAGGAACTTCAATTCTGATGTCTACTCATGTTCTTGACTCGGCCGAGAAAATGTGTGATTCTTTTGTTATCTTACATCAAGGTCAGGTTCGGGCAACTGGGAATTTAGAGGAATTGCAACATGCCTTTAACATGAAAGGTGCAAGTCTCAACGAAATTTATCTGGCGTTGACACAAGAAGGAGTGGCCAGATGAAGGCAATGTTTCAACAACGCAGAAGGGACTTCCTAACTAAATGTTCCAAGTATTTGCGCTATGTATTGAATGACCATTTTGTGTTAGTGCTGATGGTATTTATCGGATTTTTAAGCTTGCAATATCGGCAATTACTACTGAATTTTCCTGAAAACTCCCTGCCAATCTACTTGCTGCTTTTAGTGGTCAGTTTGTTGGTGTTATTTTCTGGGAAAATTGCCACTTATTTGGAAGAGGCAGATGAGATTTTCCTTTTACCAAAGGAAAAAGAAGTTCTACAAATTATCCATGTAGCAGCTAGACGGACTTATATCCTCTGGTCTGGAATTCAGGTGCTGGTACAAATGTTATTGGTTCCTATTTACTTAATACTGGGTTTAGCTGTTTGGATGATTGTTTGCTATATCCTTTTGCTGTTGGTGCTAAAATACATTCTAGTCAAGCACCAAATGGCACAATATCAGTCGCAGGGAGTGTTGGATTGGTCCAAAGCCATTCAGGATGAACAGAAGAGAAAACAGTCAATTTTGCGTTTCTTTGCCCTGTTTACCACGGTGAAAGGAATTAGTGTACCTGTTAAACCGAGAACCTATCTAAATGGGATATTGCGCCTTGTGCATGATCAACAAACGTGGTTTTATCTGTACCTACGTGCTTTTATGAGGGCAGGGGATTACTTAGCTTTAGCATTGCGCTTGTTTTTGTTAGCCATCTTATCATTGGTTGCGATTGATGAATCATGGTTGTCAATTGGCTTGGTCCTCATTTTTCATTATTTACTCTTGTTCCAGTTGCTAGGGCTCTTCAGGCATTATGATTATCAATATTTGACTCAGTTATATCCGTTGGGAAAAGATGAAAAAAGGCGTGGTTTCCAAAAAGTTCTGCGTATTGTACTTTACGGACTTTTAGGAATCGAAGTGAGTTTTGCTCTGCTATTTTCTAAAGAGAGTATAATGGTGGTGCTATTGCTGTTGGTTGGGATTTTTTTGCACGAGGGATATTTACCAGCCAAATTAAAAAAATTGATTGACTAAATAGCTGAAAACTAGTAAAATAGTAAGGAATTTTTCAAGGAGGAATGGCATGCAGTTTGATACCAGTGGGCTACAATTACAGTCTATTGCAGGGAATAGTGGCAAGGCGTTCAAAGGCCAACGGTCAGACGGAACGCCAGTGTTTGTGAAGTATGAAATGCCTCCTATTGTTTCAGTTTTGGCACGGGAACAAATTACCCCACCGATTTTATCAGCAAATCGTGAGGCAGGTATGGGGCATAGGGTTGAGCAGGAGTGGCTGAATGGTAGGACGTTAGAACGTCAAGATATGGGAAGTAAACAGGTGCGTCAGATTCTGGTGCGCATGCACTATTCTCGTATTTTGTTGAATCAGGCTCTTCAGATGAATTATACTTATATGGAGCCACAGGATTTGGTACATCGTTGGCGAAAAGAAGCGCCAGCTCGATTGGCACAAAACACATATTTGCAATCGATTTGTCAAGATTTGTTAAATCATTTGCCTAATTTCCGTCAAGAAGTAGCTACTTTTGTCCATGGTGACTTACATCATACAAATTGGGTAGAAACAACGAGTGGATTAGTATACTTGACTGACTGGGAAACAGCTTGTTTGACGGACCGTATGTTAGATGTGGCATATCTGTTAACGCATTATATTCCGCGTCATGAGTGGAAAGAATGGCTTCAAGCATATGGGTACAAATACAATCAAACCGTACTCAGTAAGATATATTGGTATGGTCAGCTTGGGTATTTAAACCAAATTGTGAAGCATGTTGAAAGCTACAACGTGCCGGCGGCAAACAAAGAAATATATGCTCTGCGTCAATTTCGTCAGAGTTTCAAGAAAGATATATGAGAGTTAGAAATCGAAAGGGAGCTAGTGAGCTCTTAGCAACCAATCCTCAGTTTGTTATTTCCAATCCGGAAGAATGTAAGGGGAAGTGGGCAGAAATTTTTGGGAATCATAACCCTATTCATATTGAAGTCGGGTCTGGAAAAGGTCGTTTTGTGACAGGAATGGCTGCACAAAATCCAAATGTGAACTATATTGGGATTGATATTCAGATGACCGTTCTAAGCTATGCCTTGGATCGAGTTCTGGAAGCAGATTTACCGAATATAAAGTTATTGCAAGTAGACGGTTCAAGTTTGACAAATTATTTTGCGCCAGCAGAGATTGATAGATTGTACTTAAATTTCTCTGATCCATGGCCGAAAAAACGTCACGAGAAACGTCGCTTGACCTATAAGACATTTTTGGACACCTATAAAGAAATCCTACCGGAACGCGGTGAAATTCATTTTAAAACGGATAACCGTGGACTGTTTGAATATAGCTTAGCTAGCTTTTCACAGTACGGTATGGTATTGAAGCAGGTTTGGTTAGACTTACATGCGGACGGCCTAGAAGGCAATATTATGACTGAGTATGAGGAAAAATTCTCAAATAAAGGTAAGGTCATTTACCGAGTTGAAGCTATATTTCAATAATCTGTTGTTTTAGAGTTGTCTTTAAATCTAGAAGTCTTATTGATTTTCAATAAAGTACTAGCTGATAAAAAGTCAATGTTGCCAGTAGCCAGGGTAAAATATTAAAAAAAATCCTTGCCAACCACTCTATTTTTTGGTAGACTAGTATGGTATGTGGTGCTAGCACATCCGTAATATTTGATCAAATGAGGAGGAATATACAATGGCTAAAGTATGTTATTTTACTGGTCGTAAGACTGTATCTGGTAACAACCGTTCACACGCAATGAACCAAACTAAACGCGCAGTTAAACCAAATCTTCAAAAAGTTACTGTTTTGATTGATGGTAAACCTAAAAAAGTTTGGGCATCAGCTCGTGCACTTAAATCAGGTAAAGTTGAACGTGTATAATGTTAAAGAGCCGTAAGGCTTTTTTTTTTATTTCGTTTATCATGTTTTGACATAAGGAGATATAGGTTGAATCTTGACGTTGTGTTGCTTTTGAAGGATAATAGAGTTATATTCAATGAGAATCGAAAGTAGAAATAATGGCTTGTTGCCAATCGTTTTTTTTAATGGTTAATGGTAGGGTTCTTTGCCGATTCCATTCATCAAAGAAGCTTGGCAATGGTGCATTTTGATTTTTAAAGAGTTGGAATGGTGATGGAAAGTATGGGGAGCAATCCTTATCCAAAACAATAGAGAGGAAGTGCAATGGATAGAGACAGTGTTTTAGCCTTTTTCCCACAGGGGAGATGGAACGAAAGAAACGCAAATGGAGATGATATTACCATTGATGTGCCAGGAATGGGCTATTTTTCTTTTGATAGGATGACATTGACTGAAAGGGAGAAACTGTTGATTGAGCTATTGCAGAATCAAGCAAACACATACGCTCGTTCTCCTTGGCAATCCTATTTTGAGAATGACGGCATTCGACCAACAAACTTTAGCCTATTGCAAGTTCTTCATGTACATATTTGGTCATCAATTGATCAGGAGGGGCAAACGGCTTGGTTGGATATGATGAAGCAACTATTACCAAATCTTCAAGCAAGCTATTCTCCGGAGTCCAACCATCATATTTTTATTTTAGACCAATCGACCTTGTTGGACGTTCGAGAAATTTTAGGGGACACGCTCGCCACTATGGAGTTTGATTTTGGACTTCGTATGACTATTTTTCTTGGTCAGTTGTGGCCTGAATGGCTAGAGTCACAGTGGCCACTGTTAATTCAAGCTGAGCAAGATTTGTTTAGAAAGTGGTGTGCTGGTCATCAACAATCCTTCCTCTTGACATTTAGCTATCTGTATTTGTGGAGCGGACAGTCTTACCTTCAGCTACAATCAGGATTGAGGCAGTTGATTTCAAACCAACAGATGGAAGCGATCATTGAGGCTCTTTGGGAAGAAGGGGCAGTGTTAACAAAAGCAGCTCAGAAACTCTATATACACCGAAACACTTTGCAATATCGGCTTGATAAATGGCAGGAGATGACAGGTCTTCAATTGAAAGATTTAAATGATTTAGCTATTTGCCATCAGGCTATCTTGGGAATGAGTATTTAATCTTTTGTGCAAGTTGTACAAAAGGTTTTTTTCTTTTTGTGCAACTTGACCTAGATTTTAAAAACGCTTTCATTTACAATAAAGCTATCAAAGAAAGTGAGGCTTGAACATGGTTCATCTTAATTTAAAAAACATTTATAAAAAATATCCAAATAGCGAACACTACTCAGTTGAAAACTTTAACTTAGATATAAAAGATAAAGAGTTCATCGTTTTTGTAGGTCCTTCAGGCTGTGGTAAATCAACTACTCTTCGTATGATTGCTGGTTTGGAAGATATCACAAAAGGTGAAGCATACATCGACGGCGTATTGATGAACGACGTTGCTCCAAAAGACCGTAACATCGCTATGGTATTCCAAAACTATGCGCTTTATCCACATATGACTGTATTTGACAACATGGCTTTTGGTCTTAAATTGCGTAAATACAGCAAGGATGAAATCAAAAAACGTGTTGAAGAAGCAGCGCAAATCCTTGGCTTGACTGAATTCTTGCAACGCAAGCCTGCAGACCTTTCTGGTGGTCAACGTCAACGTGTTGCCATGGGTCGTGCTATCGTCCGTGATGCTAAAGTATTCTTGATGGACGAACCATTGTCAAACTTGGACGCGAAACTTCGTGTATCCATGCGAACTGAGATTGCTAAAATTCACCGCCGCATTGGTGCAACAACTATTTACGTAACGCACGACCAAACAGAAGCGATGACATTGGCAGACCGTATCGTAATCATGTCTGCAACGAAGAACGAAGCAGGTACAGGTACAATCGGTCGTATTGAACAAATCGGTAGCCCTGAAGAACTTTACAACCATCCAGTTAACAAGTTTGTTGCTAGCTTCATCGGTAGTCCTTCTATGAACTTCTTTACAGTTACTCTTCAAGATGGTGTCCTTATCGGAGATGGTTTCAAACTAGGTCTTCCAGAAGGTCGTCGCAAACACTTGGAAGAAAAAGGCTACAATGGTAAGTCATTTACATTGGGTATCCGCCCAGAAGACATTAAAGCTTCTCAATTGGAATTAGATACTTATCCATCATCTATCGTAGAAGCTGAAGTTGTAGTATCTGAACTTCTTGGTGCAGAAACAATGTTGTATTCTAAAGTTGGAAATACAGAATTTGTATCTCGTGTGGATGCGCGTGATTACCACAAACCAGGTGAAAAAGTTCGTCTTACTTTCAACCTCAACAAAGCACATTTCTTTAATGATGAAACAGACCAATCAATCGTTTAAGCATGATTGATGGCATCAAAATACCCCGTCACTGACGGGGTATTTTTTGAATAAGACCACTTAATGAAAAAATGCGAGTAAATAATTTAGCGTGCCGAATTCGATCAAAATATAGACTCCTAAGAGAACAAACACTAATGGTAGAATGATACGCTCGTATTTTTCAAGAAATTCAGAGATAGGAGAGAGACTGCCAAAAGCATCTGCGATGAAGCAAATAACGGTTGTCCCCAACAAAATGATGATAGCTGTTACGATAAATTCTGGCATTGTTAAGGTGGTGAAATAGGGCGAGAAAATTCCTAAATTATCAGCGCCAGATGCTAATGAAAGGAGTAAAACTGATAGGACTCCTATTGTTTTGTCTGAGATTTGAACCTCTTCTTCCGATTCAAATAGAATGCGAACTCCCAAAAAAATCGGGAAGATTCCAAGTAAGCCAATCATCCACTCAGAAGGTAGTAAATTGGCGAATTGACTGATGATAAAGCTAGATACTATCAAGATAAAAGATGCAAGTAATTGCCCCAGATAGATGTGTTGTTTATCACCTCTATTTTTAGTTTTTGAAAAGAGGAGTATTAAAAGAAGCAAGTAGTCAATACTTGTTGAAATACTAAGAATAATTGCAGATATAAATAATATCATGGTTCCTCCGATTTAAAATTGTTGGCTGAATTTACCTTAAAATCTGTATTCACAAGTAGAGTGCTTTTATGCAATAGCTATTTAATCGCAATAAAGGCAACTTATTGAGAAATTACTGACTGTATTTTGTAAAAATATGAGTAGGTGAAAACAAGTCTTAGATTGAGGTGTTAAATGGTCAATCTAGGTTCTAAACACAGAGGCACATTAATTTTGATAAGTAAAAGTAAAACATAGCAGATCTTTCAATGATTAGGTCATTTATTTTCTGAATAAGCTTGGTAAAAATCGACTTTGAGTTGGATAAAATGCTCCATATCGTGCAGGAGTTGGAAAAGGGTAGCTCTGGTTTCAAACTCTTCTCGAGTTTGAGGTAGAGGTCGCTCTCTGAAGGTTGCATGGAATAATTCAATATCCAATAACAATTCTTTTGCTGAATTCTCTTCGCTGAGTTGTTGGGCTGTTCGCTCAAAGAGGCTGGCTAGGATGATGTTCTCTCGGGTTTCCAGTAAACACTTATTGATATTGGTTGCCATGGTCCGTAATATTTTGTTTTGTGCAGCCCGCATTTCAAAATAATGGACTTGATAATTTGTTTGTTGAAAGACTTGGTTGTGGCGTTCTAAATAGACAATCTTTAGTGCATCGTCCAGCATGTGATCGAGTTCGTTGATGAGGGTTGCATCATTCCTACCGTCCCCTTCGATTAAAAACTGTTCAAAGCGTAGGAGAATCTGTTTCAACTTGTCTTCAACTCTTTCGTGATATTCCTCAATCATGCGTTCTTGAGAAGGCATATAGAGATTTGAAATTAAGGCTGTCAAGGCTCCAATCAGAAACAAGCCCATCTCATTGCTCAAGAGGGAAATGGATAGGTTTTCCTCAAGCATTAAGTGAGTGACCAGGACTGTAGCGGGTGCGATTCCTGCCTCCCACCGAAAATGGTAAGCAAGAGGAACATAGAAGACTAAGTAGACACCTAAAGTCCAAATCCCGAAACCTAGCAAGTAAAAAGTTATCGTTGCGATAGATAAGGCAAGTAGAGTGGAATAGAAGCGATTAAGAGCCATTTTATAACTGGATTTTCGAGTATCCAAAATACTTAAAATTGCAATAATTCCGGCAGAAGTTGCGTATGATAATCCCAGCCAATCTGCCAGATAAATTGACAGAACAGTTGCTAGAATAAGTTTTATTGTTCTGTGTAAGAGAGGCATATTCGACTTCTTTCTAATTGATAAAAATATTGTAACATAAAGTAAAACGTTAGTGAAAAAATTCGAGTTATTAAAAAGTTTTCATTTTTAAAATGAGATGTTGCTATTTTGTTCTATCGGTGCTATACTGTGGTGATGTAAGGAGAAGTGAAAAATGACTGAGAAAGATAGTTTAAGCTTTGAACGTGGTAGTAAGGCTGGTTTTCTTATTGCTCTCGGGGTGGTTTATGGAGATATTGGTACAAGTCCACTTTATACCATGCAAGCTCTTGTTAGAGGCCAAGGAGGAATTGGGGCTGTTAATAAGGAATTTATTCTGGGTTCTATCTCCTTAATTATTTGGACTTTAACTATAATTACGACAATTAAGTATGTATTGATTGCGTTGAAGGCGGATAATGATCATGAGGGGGGGATTTTTTCCTTATATACCCTTGTTAGAAAAAGAGCCAAATGGCTCATCATTCCTGCTATGATTGGTGGCTCAACTTTGCTAGCAGATGGGGCGTTGACGCCAGCTGTAACAGTCACTTCTGCTATAGAAGGTTTACGAAGTGTTCCGTTGTTGGAAACCTTTTATCAAGATGAATCAATCGTTATTGCAACGAGTTTAGCGATTTTGACAGTATTGTTTAGTATTCAACGATTTGGAACAGGCTTTGTTGGTAATGTATTTGGTCCAGTCATGTTTATCTGGTTCTTATTTTTAGGACTTGTCGGTTTAACAAATACTATCACTTATCCAGAAGTTTTTAAGGCATTCAATCCTCTTTATGCGATTTCCTTATTGATGAGTCCTGAAAATAAGGAAGGTATTTTCATACTGGGTTCGGTATTTCTTGCTACTACCGGTGCGGAGGCGCTTTATTCAGATTTGGGGCATGTTGGTAGGGGAAATATTTATGTTAGTTGGCCATTTGTAAAAGTATCCATTTTGCTATCTTACTTCGGACAAGGTGCATGGATTTTGTCACATCAAACAGAGGCAATTACTTTAAACCCATTTTTCGCGAGTGTTCCCCAAGGATTAAGCATGATTGCTGTGATTTTAGCAACTCTTGCTGCAATCATTGCATCACAAGCGCTCATTTCAGGCTCTTTTACACTCGTTTCAGAAGCAATGCGCTTAAAATTGTTCCCTAGATTACGTATTACTTATCCTGGTGCTAGTTTAGGTCAGTTATATATTCCAAGGTTAAATTGGCTTCTTTGGATGACGACCTCCACAATTGTTCTCTATTTTAAGAGTGCAGAAAAAATGGAAGCAGCTTATGGTTTGGCGATTACTGTGACCATGTTAATGACTTCTATTCTATTGACTGAGTTTGTGATACAATCGGGCATCAAACCCTGGCAAGCCTATCTGGGTCTGGCATTCTTTTTATTGATAGAGGGAATGTTCTTCTTATCATCGGTCATTAAATTTGTCCATGGTGGTTATGTGGTTGTTATTATCTCTCTATTCATTTTATTTGTCATGTTTGTTTGGCATAAAAGCAATCAAATATTATCTCATTATACAAAATTGCTCCCATTGTCTAAGTATATGGGGCAATTACAAGCCTTATCTCAAGACAAAAGTATCCCCCTTTATGCAAGTAATTTGGTTTATCTCAGTAGGCATCTACAGGGACATTTCATCGATCACTCGATTCTCTACTCAATTTTGGAGAAAAAACCAAAGCGGGCTAATCAATACTGGTTTGTGCGTGTTCATGTAACAGACCAACCCTACACAAAAGAGTACTCAGTTGACACCCTGGATACAAACTTCTTGATTAAGGTAGATCTTTATTTAGGGTTTAGAATGAGACAGGACGTCTCTCGATACTTAAGAACCATTGTGGGTGACTTAATGAAACAGGGAAGAATACTCAAACAGAAACAGGTATATAGTTTACAAGATGAGAAAGAAATTGGAGATTTTCGTTTTGTTATCATAGAAGAGACCATGGCCAATTCATCTGAATTGAATACATTTGATCGATTTATTCTGGGGATGAGAGCATTCATTAAACGTTATACAGCTTCTCCTGCCCGCTGGTTTGGTTTACAATTCTCAGAAGTAACTGTAGAGCGGATTCCCATTATTTTGTCAGATGTTCGACCGTTGCCGATTGAAGAAAGAAAGCAAAAAGTTCTCTGAAATTTTCAGAGAACTTTTTAATTTATGCAAATAAAGCAATAATTCCTACTACCAAGTAGCAGACCAATTTGTAGCTTTCATTGATAAGGATAAGCTTGATTGGACGTTGCTCAAAAACATAGTTTTTTAATGAAGCAAGTACAGCAATTACCCCCATGCCACCAGCCGCATGTAGTGGTGAAACATCAAGAGTTTTGATAAAGAAAATTGCAACAACGGCTGTAACAACTTCAATTGCTAAAGAAATCATCATTTCTTTTTGACCGTTTTTACCAGCTTGACGGTCAGCTTCAACCTTTGCCATATCAATGCCAGAGGCTTCAATCCAGGCATCGCGGAAAATCAAGTCGTACCATAAGCCGCCAATGGCAAAAGTAATCAGGCCTGCCAGAATTCCAAATAGTAGTGTCATAATATAATAAAATGAAACAAAAACAGTACATTTGTGGTATAATATACTTATGGCATATTCATTTGATTTTCGTAAAAAAGTTCTCGCATACTGTGAGAAAACCGGCAGTATTACTGAAGCATCTGTTGTTTTCGATATTTCCCGCAACACCATCTATCAATGGCTAAAATTAATGGAGAGTACAGGCGAGCTTCATCACCAAGTTAAGGGAACCAAACCGAGAAAAGTTGATAGAGAAAAATTAAAGAACTATCTTGAAGCTCATCCAGATGCTTTTTTGACTGAAATAGCTTCTGAATTTGGCTGTCATCCAACAGCTATTCATTACGCTCTCAAAGCTATGGGATATACTCGAAAAAAAAGAGCTGTACCTACTATGAACAAGACCCTGAGAAAGTAAATCAGTTTCTTAAAGAATTTAATAACTTAAGTCACCTGACACATGTTTATATTGACGAAACAGGGTTTGAGACATATTTTCATCGAGAATATGGTCGATCTTTGAAAGGTCAGTTAATCACAGGTCAAATCTCTGGAAGAAGATTCCAGCGGATATCTTTAGTTGCAGGTCTAATAAACGGTGAGATTATAGCCCCAATGACCTACAAAGAAACCATGACTAGTGACTTTTTCGAAGCTTGGTTTAAAACATTCTTACTACCCACTTTAGATAAACCATCTGTTATCATTATGGATAATGCAAGGTTTCATAGGATGAATAAGCTAAAAGAGTTATGCAAGGAGCAGGGTGATAGACTTTTACCACTTCCTCCTTACTCACCTGAGTATAATCCCATTGAGAAAACATGGGCTCAAATTAAAAAACACCTCAGAAAAGTATTGCCAAATTGTGATACTTTTCTTGAGGCACTTCTGTCCTGCTCTTGTTTCAATAGATAATATCTCCTTTTCTTCCGATTGTACGGACGAATAACATGATGAAGAATAACATGGTTTTAAGAATGAGTCAAGGGTTATCGGCTATTACAAAGAGAAACTCCTTTTTTAGAAAACCTATGCTATAATACTCTTATGGAACAAAATGATATCGTATATGGCGTACATGCTGTAGTGGAGAGTTTGGAGGCCAACACTGGTAACAAGCTCTACATTCAGGATGATTTGCGCGGAAAAAATGTAGAAAAAATCAAGGCACTGGCAGCAGAGAAGAAGGTGTCGATTTCTTGGACGCCGAAGAAGAGCCTGTCTGACATGACGGAAGGTGCCGTTCACCAAGGCTTTGTCCTACGAGTCTCTGAGTTTGCCTATGCGGACCTATCGGTGATTTTGGAAAAAGCGGAAGCAGAAGATAATCCTCTCATTCTCATCTTGGATGGTCTGACAGATCCTCACAACTTGGGCTCGATTTTGCGGACCGCAGATGCGACTCAGGTAGCGGGCATCATCATTCCCAAGCACCGAGCAGTTGGCGTGACGCCCGTTGTGGCAAAGACCTCAACAGGTGCGGTGGCCCATGTCCCAATCGCCCGAGTGACTAATCTTAGCCAAACCCTTGATAAGCTTAAGGAGGCTGGTTTCTGGGTATTTGGTACTGATATGAACGGAACCCCAAGCCATAAGTGGAATACAGCTGGCAAGCTAGTACTTATTATTGGCAACGAAGGTAAAGGGATTTCCAGTAATATCAAAAAGCAGGTGGATGAGATGGTTACCATTCCTATGAAGGGCCATGTCCAATCCCTCAACGCCAGCGTAGCAGCTGCTGTGCTGATGTACGAAGTATTTCGGAAGAAACTATAGATGAAAGAAAAGATTCTGCTTGTTGATGGTTATAATATGATTGCTTTTTGGAGATCAACTAAACAAGATTTCAAAAAAGGTCATTTAGATGCCGCAAGGACTACCTTGCTTCGCATTCTTTCCCACTATGCTTCATTTGAGAATATAGACATCATTTGCGTTTTTGATGCTCATCATGTTCCCGGAAGTCGTCAGCATTATGATGAATTTAATGTTCAAGTTGTGTTTACTGAAGAGGAAGAAACGGCAGATAGCTATATTGAACGCTTGAGTGCAGAGTTAAATAGTAATCCTCGCAAACAGGTTTCGGTAGCAACGAGTGATTTGAATGAGCAATGGGTTGTTTTTTCACAGGGAGCCTTACGAGTATCTGCGCGTGAGCTAGAAGAACGGACAAATGTAATCAAAAAGGATTTGGATAAATTTGTGGATCAAGTTGAATTGTACACCCCGCGTCTGAATCCCTGGTCAGATCAGCAGTTTAAAGCCTTAAAAGAAATGCTGGAGGATATGACTGAGTGAGTTTTAAAATAGTAACCGATTCTACCTCGGATTTGCCAAAAGGATGGGTGGAAGAACATGGGGTTGATGTACTAGGTTTGACCATCAATTTAGATGGTCAAACCTATGAGACTGTAGGGGACAGTCGCCTTACTAGTGATACATTGCTAAAGAAGATGGAAAGTGGTAGCCAGCCGATGACCAGTCAAGTAAATGTCGGTCAGTTTGAAGAAGTTTTTGAAGTGGCAGCCAAGGAAGGTCAAGAGGTGCTTTATCTCGCTTTCTCAGCAGCTCTTTCAGGGACCTATCAGAGTGCAGTCATTGCACGCGACATGGTCTTGGATCAATACCCGGAAGCAGTGATTTCCATTATTGATACGAAGGCGGCGACCATTGGTGAAGGCTATCTGGTTATGAAGGCCGTTGAGGCGCGTGCTGCGGGTAAAACATTGGTGGAGACCATGGCAATCGTAGAAGATTTGGTGCCACGCTTGCAGACCTATCTCTTAGTTGATGATTTACAACACTTAGTGCGCGGTGGCCGTCTGTCCAAAGCTGCAGGTTTAATCGGTGGTTTAGTGAATATCAAGCCCCTTATTTCGCTCAATGCTGATGGAAAACTAGAATCAATAGCTAAAATCCGTGGTCGTAAAAAAGGAATCAAGGAAATGTTGAACCTGACCTTGGATAACTTGGATCATTCTACAATTATGGTTGCTTATACGGGTGACATTGAGGCGGCAGAGGGCGTCAAATCTAGTTTATTGGAAGACGACCGTGTTTCTGATGTTCTATTGACAGAATTAGGACCAGTTATTGCCACTCATACAGGGACAGGAGTCTTAGCGATTTTATCAATTGGGACAAAAACGAGAGCATAGATTCTAAGGGAAATTTCTTGCAAAGATGTATTCCTTTTTGTGTGGCAGTGACCTATTGCAGAATAGGATAATCAAAAGGAATTAAGATGTCACTAATCATCAGAAGAGAAGAAGAAAAGGATCATCGGGCGGTTGAAGAACTGACGCGTGAGGCCTTTTGGAACGTTTATCACCCAGGCGCGCTATTGAGCACCTGATTGTGCATCAATTATGGAACAAAAAACACGTCATAAAAGACCTCAATCTTGTCGCGGAAGCCGACGGTCAGTTGGTGGGGCATATCCTCTATGTGGCGTCGGAGATCACGGCAGACGGCATTCGCCTGCCTAGTCTGACCTTTGGTCCCTTAAGCATCTCGCCAGAGCATCGGGGCCGCGGTTGCGGTCAGTGTCTGTTAGAACATTCGCTGGCTTTGGCGGAAAATAGCGGAGCAGTCTTGGTGGCCATTACAGGCTTTCCTGATTACTACAGTCGATTTGGTTTTGTCAAGGGTAAGGAGGTTGGTGTTCGCTATCAGGCGGACCCAGAAGCCAATCATTTCTTGGTTAAGTTATTTCGGCCAGAAGCCTTGGACGATCGAGACTGGTGGTTTACAGACCCTGCAGGTTATGAGGTGAACGAAGCTGAATTGCAAGTATTTGATCAAATTTTTTCAGCTAAGGAAAAATTGGTACTTCTAGGTCAATTAGGGGAGTAGAACGACTGTTTTGCTTTGGAAAATTCATTTGCAATCGCTCACATGATTCAAAGCTCTGCTATTGGTAAAAAAATAAAAAAAGTAAAGTAAAATAACTTGACGAGAACCACCATATTTGATAGAATGGTAGACGGTATTGTTTACCCCATTTGAAAGGCCCCGGAACCTTCCAAATACCCGCGGAACGGAACATCCGCTTAGTAAACAAAAACGATTCGTATAGGAGAAATCATGAACAAAACAACATTTATGGCTAAACCAGGCCAAGTTGAACGTAAATGGTATGTAGTAGACGCTACTGATGTACCACTTGGACGCCTTTCAGCAGTAGTTGCTAGCGTTCTTCGTGGTAAAAACAAACCAACTTTCACACCTCACACTGATACTGGTGACTTTGTTATCGTCATCAACGCTGAGAAAGTGAAATTGACTGGTAAAAAAGCAACTGATAAAGTGTACTACACTCACTCATTGCACCCAGGTGGTTTGAAATCAATCACAGCTGGTGAATTGCGTTCTAAAAACGCTGTTCGTTTGATTGAAAAATCAGTTAAAGGTATGCTTCCACATAACACACTTGGTCGTGCCCAAGGCATGAAATTGAAAGTGTTTGTGGGTGGCGAGCACACTCACGCTGCACAACAACCAGAAGTACTTGATATTTCAGGTCTTATCTAAGGGAAAGGACGTAATCTAAATGGCACAAGCACAATACACAGGTACTGGTCGTCGTAAAAACGCGGTTGCACGCGTACGTTTGGTCCCAGGTACTGGTAAAATCACAGTAAACAAAAAAGATGTAGAAGAGTACATCCCATTCGCTGACCTTCGTTTGGTTATTAACCAACCATTCGCAGTAACTTCAACACAAGGTTCATACGACGTTTTCGTTAACGTGAACGGTGGTGGTTACGGTGGTCAATCAGGTGCGATCCGTCACGGTATCGCGCGTGCATTGCTTCAAGTAGACCCAGACTTCCGCGATTCATTGAAACGCGCAGGCCTTCTTACACGTGACGCTCGTATGGTTGAACGTAAGAAACCAGGTCTTAAGAAAGCTCGTAAAGCTTCACAATTCTCAAAACGTTAAGAAATGCCTACAATACAGCATTTACAACACTTCATGGTTCACACCATGGGGTGTTTTTTTGACGTTTTTTAACAAAATTCACACCATTTTTCACACCAAATTCAGGCTCTTTTCTACCATTTGTCAAGTCTATCAAGGCTTTAAGTAATAAAAGAGATAAGACAGTAGCTATGCTGAGGTTACTGTCTTATTTTTAACACTTTTTGATACTTAAATGGGCATGCTAAAAAACACCTCATCTGGTATTTTTTGAAACAAGGTGTTACAATAATACGGCACAGACAGCCTTATCGATTTTGGGTCAGAGAGTAATCGTAAAGTTTGTTATGCGTAATGAGGTAATACATTGTTCGAATGAGATGATGTATAGAGGCAATCGTATGTGGCTTAGTTGAAGCTATTGTCGATTGTCTTTTTCGTTTCTCATAAAAGTCAGCGATATGGCAGGGATTGGTATGACTAGCTGAAGCGATGTTGTGAATGCACTTGAACAAGATTTTTCTGGCATAGGGATTACCTCGTTTAGTGATGTCTTCCTTGGCGAGAAAGTTCCCAGATTCGTAGTGTCTCAGGTCAATGCCAATAAAAGCTTTGATTTGATTGGTAGACTGAAAGCGAAGAATATTTCCCAACTCGCCAATGATAGATGTCGCTGTGGTTTCTGCGATGCCAGGAATTGACCGTAAGATGTCATACTCTGGTAAAGGCTGAGCTAGAGCTACCATGTCGTTTAAGACAACTTGTCTGCGTTCAGAAAGACGAAGCAATTCTTGAGCATAGTAACGAACCTCTTCAAGCATTGGAGAGGTTTTCTTGACCGCACAAAAAGGTTGTTTAGTGAGTTTCATAAGTTTATCAGTCAGGTAAGCAATACTTTTTTCAGAGATGCGTTTGGAGGTAGATTGACGGATAACCTCACATAAGTTACTTTGAGATAGGCTTAATACAAACTCTTTGCATGGAAAAGCCATCACTAAATTCCAATATTGTTCTCGAGTAGGTGTGGATAATAGATTTTCCAATTCAGGAAAGTTGACTTGTAGGACCTTGTGTAGACTGTTTTTAGTTCGAACAAGATCTTCTGTTATATTTTGATAGAAACGGCTTTAATCACGCAGGTGTTGATAAACTTCTTCCTGCACGTAAGTTGGTTTACGATTGTGCACAAGCTGAGATTTAGCCAACTTTTCAGCGCCGATTTTATCTGTTTTACAACTCGCAGACTGTCCAATTGCTTCTTAGCTTCCAGTGGATTTAGCCGTGTGTAAGCGTAACTATATTCCTCAAGAAAGGCTTGAAGACGTCGAGAATAGACGCCTGTAGCCTCAAATATAATATCATGGTTATGAACAGTTTTCAAGTCGCCCAACAGGCGATTGAATCCAATGGCATCATTGAGTATGGTGTAGCTATGAACCTTCTCACCGTTGACTAAAATGGCCACCTCAGAACTTGTTTTACTGACATCAATTCCAAATACTGCACGCATGACATTACCTCTTTTGTCTTGAATAATTCCATGTTTTAGTGATTTTATTTTCAATACGCGACGTTTAGCGTCCTACATACTTTGATTAAACTCCACCTAAAACAAGGTGTCTTGCCAGTTTGTCAAGCGACGTCTAGCGCCATAGAGCCCTACGACTTTACAAGACACCACTACTTTAACATAAAGAAAAAGTAGTGAGTACTCTCTCCCGTCGGAGATTTCTTCACTACTAATCTTAGTATGTTTGTCAACTGTAGTGGGTTACCAAAAAGTCATACTCTGGAGAGGACAAGTTTTGTTCTCTCCTTATAAACAATCGCTTCATTTTGAAAATCAGGAAAGCGTTGTTTACGGATCCAGTCAAGCAAATAATAGCCAAGAAGTCAATGCAATGTTTGGTGGCTTCTTCTTTATCGTTATATTCCTATCCATTATCTTTATAGTTGGTGCTGTATTAGTCATCTACTATAAACAAATCTCAGAAGGTTATGAAGATCGTGAACGCTTTGTCATCTTGCAAAAGGTTGGTTTGGATAAAAAACAAATCAAGCAAACTATTAACAAGCAAGTCTTGACTGGCTTCTTCCTTCATGTAATCTTTTCCTTTATCCATTTAGCATTTGCTTATCACATATTAAATTTGATCCTCAAGGTCATTGGGGTTGTGGATACAGCTATGATGTCAACTGTAACTCTTTCCATTTGTGGTGTCTTTGCCCTTATCTATGTTTTAATCTTTATAATTACTTCAAGAAGTTATCGTAAGATTGTCCAAATATAAAAAAACGTTATACTAGCAAACGACTAGAATATAATCAAAAAATAAAGGAGACAAAAATGAAAGAAATTTATTTTGACGGAGGAATCCTAGATTATATTGGATACTCTATCTTAGCAGCCCTAATTAGCTTACTTACCTTTGGTATCGCAACATCTTGGGCGGTTTGCATCATACAAAATTGGAAAACCAAACATACGGTAGTGGATGGTCAACGTCTATACTTTGACGGGACTGGAGCACAACTGTTCGGTAACTGGATTAAGTGGTTTCTTCTAACCATCATCACGTTTGGAATCTATGGCTTCTGGTTGAACATAAAAATGGAGCAATGGATTGTTAAACATACTCATCATGTTTAAACATTAAAACGGTATCTTCTTTCAGAGGAGATATCGTTTTTTCTTCTTCGGAGAAGGAAACAAAAATTTCTTCTTTTCTTTATCATTTAAATTAATTGATTTCTTCAGAGAAAGACTGTAAAATTTTTGATATAACGTCAAGGATGGTCTGATAGATATTTAAAAGATAATGTTCAAAAGAATTACAGGTGAAAATTAAAAATATGTAAGATTGGACAGAAGACTTTCTACGATCATCCATGCGGAAACAAATTATATGAAATAAGAGGAATAACCAATGACCGGAAACTATTCAACACGTGAATACCGAGAGAAATTATATGATGACCTTCATGTTCGATTAAGTGATACAGTGATTTTGATGTGTGCGATTTTTATTGCCTCTATAGGTCTAAATATGAATTCAACAGCTGTCATTATTGGAGCCATGCTGATTTCCCCTCTTATGACACCGATTGTTGGACTGGGATTCGGTTTAGCAATTTTTGATACACGTTTAATCAAACAATCTCTAGAGGTTTTATTTACTGAAGTATTGGTCAGTTTGCTTGTATCGACTCTGTATTTCTGGATTTCTCCCTTATCTTACGCAAGTAGCGAGTTGATTGCACGAACCTCTCCAACCATTTGGGATGTTGTCATTGCTATTGCTGGTGGGATAGCAGGTGTCATTGGTTCAAGGAAAAAAGAAGCAAACAATATCGTGCCAGGAGTAGCCATCGCAACAGCTCTAATGCCACCTATCTGTACTGCGGGGTATGGTTTAGCTAATGGAAATGTACGATATTTATTTGGGGCTCTCTATCTTTTCTTGATCAACTGTGTCTTTATCATGCTAACCAATATTATTGGAACAAGAATTTTGATGAGAAAATCTCCCTTAAGTTCATTTAAAGAGCTAAACATTAAAATGAGAATTGGGTTGATATTCTTGATTGTATCATTGGTCCTTCCAGCAAGCTATTCAGCAGTCACTCTGACGATGGATCAAGCGCGAAAAGAAGGGATCAAACAGTTTGTAGGAAAAGAGTTCGCCAATCATACGGTCATTAATCAACTCTACAAGTCAAGGAATAATGAATTGGTCTTGACGGTTGTTGGAGATCCAATTTCAAAAGAAGAATTAGAAACAATTCGCCAAAAACAAGCCTCTTACGGTATTCAATCTGTTCAATTGAAAGTCAATCAAGTCCATAATTCGACAAAATTAGATAGTGAGACGACCAAGGAATTTTACGAAAACATTGACAAGTATATCGATCAAAAACTCTCTGAAAAAAATTCACAAAACGATCTCGTAAAAGAAATTGAAGCAGACAAGGATTGAGGACGATGAACTGAATAGGTTTTTATGCCGTGTTTTTCTTGTTTGTTCTTCTTTCTTACCTATAACAAAATAAAATTGATGAATACGAGATTTTTCTTTAGATGAAAGAAAGTACATTAAAGTATTTTACTGCAAATTCAATTTATAAAATAACAACAAGAAAGAAAATATAAATTTTGCAGTTTTTCTTTCTGGTTGTTTTCTGATAACGGAGGTTTGCTCAAATGCTATAAGAAATAAATTAGGAGGTCTATCATCTAAAAAAAATGTATGTAACAAAAAATAATTTAACTAATGGTGTGAACTTTTAGTATTTATCAGCTCAATTCGTGTATTTTTAGGATAAAGTTCACATCATTCAGATGAAATTAGTTGGAATTGGATGAAATTGTGAGTTTTGAAAACTTGTGGAAACATTGATATTACAAGCTTTTGAAATTTATTCAAAGAAAAATCTTTCCAACCAGGTCTTAAAAAAGCTCGTAAAGCTTCACAATTCTCAAAATGTTAATTATCCGCGATATATCAACGTTTCAAGGCATTCAAGAGTTATCTCTTGGGTGTCTTTTTTCGTCCAAAAATCCAAAGTTTCCCTGAAAATTTCCCTCAACGTTTTTTGACAATTCGATATGCTGTTTCTCCAGCAGCTTGTTTAACTGTGTTTTTGGTATTGATATAGATCTTAGTGATGGATTGGTCACTATGTGTCAGAGCTTCTGAAATGGCTTCTAAGCTCCTCATCAAAGAGATTGATTTTAAATTTTTGGAAAATAGTCAATGAAAATGCTTTGACTGCTTTTTACGAAACCTTCGCATTGCCCGAACCTTGACAGAGTTGGGTTGGGTACGTGAGATGAATGAAGGTGTTAAACGTATCTACTCGGAGATGGAATCAGCCTTTCTTCATGAGCCAAAATACTCAGAGCCAGGGAATAAGGTTGTCCTGACGCTTGAGAATAACATTGTCAGCCGACATCTTCGTACACGTGACAGCCTATAAAAACAGTTTTCTTATTTTAGTAATTTAAATGCAGATGAGCAGGTTATTGTCCACTATATGTACAATTCTGGCGAGAAAATGACAACAGCAAAAGCGATTGAAATTACTGGTAGAAGCCGTAAATTTATTGTAAAAACTATGAAAAACTTACAAGAATTGGGCATCCTTAATTGGTACGGCGCAAACAAAAATGATAGAAATCAGTACTATACTTTGGTTGAAAGATAGTTTATCCTTTATGAAGTAGGATACAGTAGAATACAGAAAAGTGTCTATTAACAATCAGGTCGATAACCACTTTGTTTTTATTATAGACTTTATTTCAAGAATTAGTTGTTAATATGTCAAATTTGTTTAGATAGGGATTTCAATTATCTATCAATTCTTTCAATAATTCTTCGTATTGATTCTTGGCTTTTTCCAATTCTTTGTCAAAGTTAATTGTTGCCACATCTTTGAGAATGCTAGTTTCTATACTCAATCCTTCTTTACTAACTTCTGTAATACTGATATTTAGTGGAGAATTCATTGGATACGCCTCCCATTTTGTTAAATACAGTTTTTCTGATAAGTACAAATAATACAAGTGACTAACTTTTTTGACTAACTTTTTAGAAAGTTATCTATCCATCTCAGTTTGTGAAATCTGGCTATTTTACAAATATTAATTACAGAAGTTTTTTATCTAGTTACCCAATGTATTATTCGAAGTGCTGGGTATAAGCAAGTTTATACCTTATTGACACAAAGGCTCATTTTGCCCTCCCTTTTTATCTTCATACTCATGGAAAGCTACCTTCTTAAATGCTTCCGTCAGTAGGGAGTTGTTCATGAAACACTTTCACCATTTCTATCAATATTCCACTTAACATTTTTGCCTATTTTTGATATACTTTAGAAAATAGGTGTTTTCAAGGGGTGATACCATGGAACTAAAAGATATTATGCATATTTTGGAAGATATGAAGGTTGGGGTTTTTGCTACTATGGATGAGCATGGAAATCCACATGCTCGTCATGCTCATATCACTGCAGCAAACGAAGAAGGGATTTTCTTTATGACAAGCCCAGAAACGCATTTCTATGATCAATTGATGGGGGATCAAAGAGTTGCGATGACGGCTATTTCTGAGGAAGGGTACCTTATCCAGGTAGTGCGTGTAGAAGGGACTGCCAGACCTGTGGAGAACGACTATCTAAAGACAGTTTTTGCGGATAATCCTTATTATCAACATATCTATAAAGATGAGTCTAGTGATACAATGCAAGTATTTCAGATTAATGCTGGTCATGGCTTCTATCATAGCTTGACTCAAGGTCATAAGTATATCTTTTCTATTGGTCAAGGTGTGCATTCAGAGGTTCGTGCACTTTGAAAACTAGATGAAAACATTTGATAAGACAAGTATATTTCAAATAATTATGATACAATACTTTTTATAAATGTTTTAGGAGTGTTTGGATAAATGAGAGAAGATATTCAAGTCAATGAGCGAGCCCTTATTTTGTCAGATCAATTGGTGGAGGTGTTGGAATCCATTTACGATCCCGAGATTGAGTTAGATATATACAATTTAGGACTTGTCTATGAAATTCATCTAGATGAAACCGGGTTTTGTAAAGTAGTGATGACCTTTACTGATGCAGGTTGCTCATGTGCAGATACGATGCCTGGTGAGCTAGTAGCAGCTTTAAAGACTATTGACGGAATAGAAGATGCTCAAATCGAGATTGTTTGGTCTCCCGCTTGGAAAATGACAAGAATTAGTCGCTTAGGTCGAATTACTCTGGGGATAAGCCCAAAATAAAAGAGTTGCAGTTTTATTTTACTGCAGCTCTTTTTTAAATGTGTCATCGTATTGTCTGTCTAATTCTTCCATCGTTTCATAAATGGGTTTGGGAATCATAAGGACTTGAGGATCCAGATCGACCATGCCATAGCTTGGATCAATGCATTCTTCTCAGTATTCTAAATGTTTCTTGTCGATGTATGATTCCGAATCTGTGACTTCAATCCCTCCTTCGGCTTGAACAGAATACCAGTAAAGGTATTCACATCCATCTAGTATTTCACGGAAAATTGTTTCGACATACATTTTTTCATTTTCGAGTGTCAATAATGTGTCTTTCATGTGATTGTTGAGAAAGGCCATCCATTCGTCTACTTTTGCAATCTTACCCTCTTTTACACGAAAACGAGATAATTCAACATTTAATTTCAACTTCGTTTCCACCTTATAAAAGCCCAGTCGGTTAGACAAGGCTTTGTGATATGATTTATTGTTTACCAGTACGTTCAGGTCTCCAGAAGTCTGTAACAGCTCCTTTAGAGGCTGATGACACTGTATGGGCATATTTCCCGAGCACGCCACGAGAGTAGAGTGGTGGAATCACTGTTGTTTGCTTGCGTTCTTCAATTTCTTGATCAGACACATGCATGGTGATTTCTTTTGTATCCTGATCAACTGTTACCAAATCGCCAGTGCGGAGGAAGGCGATTGGGCCACCATCCTGAGCTTCAGGAGCGATATGACCAACAACCAGTCCATAGGTGCCGCCAGAGAAACGACCGTCTGTTAGTAGGGCTACCTTGTCACCTTGGCCTTTTCCGACAATAATAGAAGAAAGGGACAGCATTTCAGGCATACCAGGTCCACCTTTTGGACCAACATAACGGACAACGACCACATCTCCGTCGACAATTTCATCGGTCAATACAGCCTCAATTGCTTCTTCTTCGGAATTAAAGACTTTCGCAGGCCCAGTGTGATTACGTACTTTTACACCAGAAACTTTAGCGACAGCACCTTCAGGAGCTAGGTTTCCTTTGAGGATAATCAGTGGTCCATCAGCACGTTTTGGATTATCAAGCGGCATGATGACATCTTGACCGGGTGTCAAATCGGCAAAATTTTCCAAGTTTTCAGCCACTGTTTTACCAGTACATGTGATGCGGTCACCATGAAGGAAACCGTTCTTCAACAAGTATTTCATAACGGCAGGTACGCCACCAACGTTATATAAATCTTGGAAGACATATTTACCAGATGGTTTTAAGTCTGCCAAATGAGGTACTCGTTCTTGGAAATCGTTGAAATCTTCAAGAGTTAGATCGACATTTGCGGCATGAGCAATAGCAAGGAGATGGAGGGTGGCGTTGGTTGAGCCCCCTAGAGCCATCGTAACAGTTATCGCATCTTCAAAAGCTTCACGTGTCATAATGTCAGATGGTTTGAGTCCGAGTTCTAACATACGAACAACTGCACGACCAGCTTCTTCGATGTCAGCCTTTTTCTCAGGAGATTCCGCTGGATGAGATGAGGAACCCGGGATAGACATACCTAAAACTTCGATGGCTGTTGCCATTGTATTAGCAGTGTACATACCGCCACAACCACCAGGTCCAGGACATGCATTGCATTCAATTTCGCGGACTTCCTCCGCGGTTAGATCTCCGTGGTTCCACTTACCAATTCCCTCAAAAACTGAAACGAGATCAATATCTTTGCCATTTAATTTTCCTGGAGCAATGGTTCCACCATAGGCGAATATTGCAGGAATATCCATATTGGCAATTGCAATCATAGAGCCAGGCATGTTCTTATCGCATCCACCGATTGCTACAAAGGCATCTACGTTATGTCCACCCATTGCAGCTTCAATAGAGTCAGCAATGATATCACGTGACGTGAGTGAGTAGCGCATGCCGGGTGTTCCCATAGCAATCCCGTCAGCAACGGTAATGGTTCCATATTGGACAGGCCAAGCGCCAGCATCTTTTACACCTTTTTTAGCTAATTTTCCAAAGTCATGTAGATGGATATTACAGGGTGTATTTTCAGCCCAACTTGAAATAACCCCTATGATAGGTTTTTCAAAACTATCATCAGTCATTCCAGTTGCACGAAGCATAGCTCGGTTAGGTGATTTGACCATCGAATCGTAGACAGAACTACGGTGACGGAGATTTTTTAGTGTGTCTTTTTCGGTCATTACTCTTCTCCCTATCTTATTTTACCTATTATATCACAGAAATAGCGGAATAGATAAGAGAATGGATAAAGAAATGTAAATTTCTGAATATTCTGTAAAAAAACTCTCAATGAAATACAAAAAGACAGATGGTTTATACCAAATGTCTTAAAAGTCGGTGTGTCAGTTAAGCTGTCAATTTTTGACGAGTTCTTCTTGTGTCACTGATGAATAGTGTGATGAGTGAAAGTGCCAGGAAACCAGCACCAACATACCAGTAAGGTTGATCTAAGGTGGTTGAGCGACCGGATAGATTTATGATACCTCGGAAGAGACATCCGGCTGTAATGGTAGCAATGCCTGAGTTCCACAAGTTATAAGTCATTCGTGATAAGTTGGGCTTGACTTGCAGAAGGCCCAATAGCAGAATGCCTCCCACTAAAGTTGCGCAGAACATATAGTGCATAAAGACTGAAACTTCCCCATAACTAAGGCTCTCGTAAATACGACTGAAGATGAATAGGAAGGCTGCCATAGCTAAGTAGGAGATAAATGTTCTTGAGAATCTCGTTGTTGAATTAGTAACCGATGTAGACAATATCGCTCACCGCCCTTTCTGAAATAGTGTTTCCGTTTGTTGTTGGATTGTTAATAACTTGACCATTGAAATAAAGGGTTGATGAGCCACCACCATCAAGGTTATAGGCAGTAGTTGCGCCGTACTCTTTCATAATTTCAGCCATTTGATAAAGTGACAATCCTTCGCTTTCGGTAGTTCGTCCATCAGCGACAACGATGATATAGTGGTTTTCGTCAATGATTCCAATAGCAGTACGCGGGTTGGAGGCCATTGCGCGTCCGACTTCAGTAGAAGTATCTACGACGATTTCACCATCTTCAACCAACGAAGGGCCAAAAGCTAGTAAGTTGACAACACCCTTGTCAATTAATTCTTGTGCAGTAACCTCGTCCTCGTAGACGATTTCAAATGAGCCGTCTGCATAGATTGCAAGGTCGCCATAAGAGGAATTGTCGCGGACTGTATCGCGGTAAAGGACACCATTTTTGATAACGTAACCTGTTGAATTTGCCCCGTAATAGTCCCCGTTAATCGCCAAAATGGCATTGTTTGCTGCGGCTGTTTCAGAGGTTTTAGCCGTTATGTTGGTTCCATATGTATTTTGAGCAAGAGCTGTTTTCAAATATTCAGCAGAACTAACTTGAATATCTGCGACGTAAGCGGTTGTGTTATTTATAGTGATTGTCTCTAGATTAATCTGGATATTGTCATCTGAGTAGCTCGTATCGGTTGTAGATACATTGGTTGCAATTGTTGCAGCAGTAGATGATGATACGGTGGTAGTATTTTGACTACCCGTAGTAGTATTGCTTGCTGAGACAGTTGAGATGGCTTCGGAAATCACAAAGGTTTTTAACATGGAATAAGTAAATCCTCCTGTTAAGAGCATTCCGAAGATAGTAGCGTAGGCAAATGGCTTTTTAAGCAATTTCATGTGATAATGATTTCCTTTCTTTAAAAATAATATTCTTTTGAATAAACCAAGATACTAGAAATAGAAGGAGTCCAACTGCTAATTTAACCAGATAAAGGTTTAGACCTAACAGTTGATTGAATAAGTAAAGGGGAGTAGTATCGCATAAGAAGAGAATGAATGCGAGTGTGAAATAGCCTACTCCCGTTCTTGTAACACTGTCTTTATTATGAAAAACCAATTTTTTATTCAAAGTAAAGTTACAAATGGCGCTACAAATTCGAGCGATGGTATTAGCTAAAAGTAACCGTAGGGCGGTCGGAAAAGTTGTAAAAACCAGTAAGGCTAAGGCATATACACCATAGTCAACTAGAAATCCACCAAAGGATGCGAGGGCGAATTTAAATAAGTTTTTATAAATTAATAAACCATCTTTGATTGGTCGAAAGTGTGAGCTAGCATTATCATCAATGTAAATTGTTTGGATAGGAACTTCTGTAATCTGATAACGCTGACTCGCTTGCGTAAGCATGTTCATTTCATATTCATATCGATCACCTTCTATTTCTAACATAAAAGGAATTAGGTCGGAATGAAAACCACGTAAACCAGTTTGTGTATCGCTAACGGTAACACCGGTTTGGAATTTGAATAAGACCCGGGTCAGCTTGTTTCCAAAGCGACTGCGCAAGGGAGTATCATTTGTAAATTGGCGAACACCTAGTATTAATCGGCTTGGGAGATTCATTGCAGCGCGTGCAACTCGATCAATATCATTAATGGCATGCTGGCCATCAGCGTCGGCAGTGACAACCACTCCTGGTTTGTTTAATTCATAAATGTATTGGAAGGCAGTACGCAAGGCCTGGCCTTTTCCTTTATTGACCTCATGATGGAGGACTGTTGCGTATTGTCTAGCTGCTTCTAGGATTTCTACAGATTCACCGCTACTCCCATCATCGACAACAATCACTTGACAATTTAGCCTTTTTTTCATCCCTTTTAGTAATTGGATTAATTTTTCATCTGGCTGATAAGCCGGTATCGTAACGTAATACATATCCATAAACCTCATTTATTTTCTTGATGGTTATACTATAGGGGAGTTTTCTAAAACCAAGCTGAAAGCAAGCTAGTACTGGGTTTTACTTAAGTTTTCCTTAAGAAAATATTAGGGAATCGTTAAGAATTCAGGCAAAAAGGTAGAACAAATGTAGGAATTTTCAGAATATTCCTTGACATTCTAACACTGTGTGTTATTATAGTAGATACCACGTTTGCAGGGAGGAGGAATATTTGTGCAAGAAATTCAATTGAATCAACCGTGTTCGGGATCATTTCTAATCTTAGATACCTTGCATCAACTTGGAGTGGACCTTGTTTTTGGTTATCCAGGTGGAGCAGTATTGCCACTGTATGATGCTATACATCAGTATGAGGGGATTCAGCATATTTTGGCTCGTCATGAGCAAGGTGCCGTTCACGAAGCAGAAGGCTACGCTAAATCATCAGGAAAGGTGGGCGTAGCGATTGTCACTTCAGGACCGGGGGCTACAAACGCCATTACAGGGATTGCTGATGCCATGGGCGATAGTGTGCCACTGTTGGTATTTAGTGGACAAGTAGCAACAAGAGGGATTGGTAAAGATGCCTTTCAGGAAGCGGATGTATTAGGTATGACCATGCCGATTACCAAGTATAATTATCAGATCCGTGACACGGCAGATATTCCTCGAGTGATTACAGAAGCGGTACATATTGCGACTACAGGTCGTCCTGGACCAGTTGTGATTGATGTTCCGAAAGATATTCAAGAGAAGATCGTAGAATCTTACCATGATCCTGCTCTGCATTTACCAAGTTACCAACCGACAGTTGAACCAAATGGTTTGCAGGTTAAGAAAATTTTGAAACAGCTTAGCCGAGCTCAGAAACCAGTTATATTGGCTGGTGGTGGTGTCAACTATGCAGATGCCAATAAAGAATTAGTTGCCTTTGCAGAACGTTACCGCATTCCAGTTGTTTCAACCCTTCTAGGGTTGGGGGCGATGCCAATTGAGCACGAACTGTCATTAGCCATGGGTGGTATGCACGGTTCTTACGCTGCCAATATGGCTATGGATCAGGCTGATTACATTATCAATATTGGAGCGCGATTCGATGACCGCCTAACAGGCAATCCAACAACCTATGCGCCAAATGCGACGGTAGCACATATTGATATTGATCCCGCAGAAATTGGTAAAGTTGTCAAAACCGCAATTCCAGTAGTGGGCGATGCTAAGGCAACCTTGAAAGCTCTGCTTGCTTTAGAAACAGTTGAAACAGGCTATGCTGATTGGACGGCACAAGTATTGGAAAACAAACGTCGGGCGCCATTTTGGTATGATGAAGATGAAAAGGTTGTTAAGCCACAGGCGGCAATTGAATTAATTGGTCAGTTGACGCAAGGGGATGCCATTGTCGTGACAGACGTTGGTCAGCATCAAATGTGGGCTGCCCAATTTTATCCTTACAAACATGCTCGACAGCTTATAACATCAGGTGGTATGGGTACCATGGGATTTGGTATTCCGGCAGCTATCGGTGCCAAATTAGCTAATCCAGATAAAGAAGTAATTGTCTTTGTTGGTGATGGAGGATTCCAAATGACCAACCAAGAATTGGCTATTTTGAATGGCTATGGCGTACCGATAAAGGTTGTATTGATCAATAACCATTCTCTTGGAATGGTTCGGCAATGGCAGGAATCATTCTATGAAAAACGCCGCAGTCAATCAGTCTTTGATGATGAACCAAATTTCCAATTGTTGGCAGAAGCTTATGGTATTAGTCATTATAGTTTTGACAATCCAGCGACACTGAGCGAAGATATGAAAGTTATCCTAGAAGATAAGCCAATGTTGATTGAAATACATATTTCCAATCAGGAGCATGTTAAACCGATGGTGCAAGCTGGTAAGAGTAATGCGGAAATGTTGGGGGTGAAGTTCAATGCGTAGAATGTTAACAGCTAAATTGCGAAATTCATCTGGTGTTCTTAACCGCTTTACAGGTGTTCTCTCTCGCCGTCAAATCAATATTGAGTCCATATCTGTTGGACCGACAGAGGTAAAAGATGTCTCCCGAGTGACGGTGATAGTGGATGTTGAAAACCTTGACGAAATCGAACAAATTATTAAGCAATTGAATCGTTTAATTGATGTAGTTCGTGTCCGCGACTTGACCGAAATACCTCACCTAGAGCGCGAAGTGATACTTGTTAAGATTTCAGCACCACCTACAAAACGAGCAGAAATTTTAGCAATTATTCAGCCATTTAGAGCAAATGTTGTAGATGTAGCACCGCATTCTATTACCATCCAGATGACTGGTGATGGAGATAAGATAGAAGCACTCTTACGGGTGATTCAACCCTATGGAATCAAGAATATTGCACGGACCGGGGCAACTGGTTTCAGCAGAGACTAATGCTTATCGATAATAAACACTAAACTTCGTTGACTTGGTTTGATGAACATTCGTTCTATCTTCTCCTTCGTCGCCTAATCTAGCGTTTATTTTCTTTGAGCAACCAAAACTTCAAATAAAATATAGAAAAGAGAAAGAATTATGACAGTAGAAATGCAATATGAAAAAGATGTAACAGTAGCAGCACTTGATGGCAAACGTATCGCGGTTATCGGTTATGGTTCGCAAGGTCATGCACATGCACAAAACTTGCGTGATACAGGCCATGATGTCATCATCGGTGTTCGTGCAGGTAAGTCATTTGACAAAGCAAAAGAAGATGGTTTTGAAACATTTGAAGTTGCAGAAGCAACAAAACAAGCTGATGTCATTATGATTTTGGCTCCAGACGAAATTCAAGCAGATTTGTATGAGAACGAAGTTGCTCCAAACTTGGAAGCTGGAAATGCGCTAGGTTTTGCTCATGGTTTTAATATTCATTTTGGATTTATCAAAGTACCTGCTGATGTCGACGTCTTTATGTGTGCACCGAAAGGTCCAGGTCACTTGGTTCGTCGTACATTTGAGGAAGGCTTTGGTGTGCCAGCGCTTTATGCAGTGTATCAAGATGCTACTGGAAACGCGAAACATATTGCGATGGACTGGGCAAAAGGAGTTGGTTCAGCACGTGTAGGTCTTTTGGAAACGACTTTCAAGGAAGAAACCGAAGAAGACTTGTTTGGTGAACAAGCTGTTCTCTGCGGTGGTTTAACTGCTTTGATGGAAGCAGGGTTTGAAGTATTGACAGAAGCTGGCTATGCACCAGAATTAGCTTACTTTGAAGTATTGCATGAAATGAAACTGATTGTTGACCTTGTTTATGAAGGAGGTTTCAAGAAAATGCGTCAATCTATTTCAAACACTGCTGAGTTTGGTGACTATGTATCAGGTCCGCGAGTGATTACTGATCAAGTGAAAGAAAACATGAAAGCTGTTCTTGCGGATATCCAGTCAGGTAAATTCGCAAATGACTTTGTAAACGACTATAAAGCAGGTCGCCCACGTATGGAAGCATATCGTAAAGAAGCAGAAAATCTTGAAATTGAAAAAGTTGGTGCAGAACTTCGTAAAGCAATGCCATTTGTCGGACGCAACGACGACGACGCCTTCAAGATTTATAACTAAAACAGTCCAGTGGACTGTTTTAGCCCTCGCCCAGAAATTGAAAAGCGAGGCAAGGGAAGGATACTATTTTAGCCCTCGCCTGAAAATGAAAGAGCGAGGAAGCCTATAACTATGCAAAAGAGAGACTTGCCTATTGTCTAGCCCTATATCTCCCCTCTGACAGTTTCCCAAACTGTCAGATTCCAATCCTCTGTTTAATTGATAGAACTACAAGAGCTGGCTTGCCCGGCTCTTTTAGTCATTGTTGGAAAGTTGTTTAGAAAATTAAAAGAATGTTTTCAGTATATTTCCGAGAATTAACTCAACATTGTAATGAAAACAAATAAATGAAAAGCAGTTTGTATAGTTGAATGAATTAGTTTCCAGACAAGGAACTGAGGTGCAGGCAATACTAGAGTAGGGCAAGCCGAAAGTGACGGTGTATCAAAGCTAATTCAAGTAACTAGGTCATTTATTGGATGCAATATCATCCTCTCTATGGCGGTTCATTGATTTGGAAATTTATTTTTGAAGTGATTAAAAAACTGGTATAATAAAAAATAGAATATTTAAGTATAAATACTATATTTATTTTTGCATTATTGGTACAATAGATATAAATAGAAAGAAAAAAGTGCATTATGATTTCAGCAAGAGATATTGAGCAAGCGTATTCAGTTCTGAAAGATGTTGTCGTTCGGACTCCATTGGATTTTAACCGCTATTTATCTGAAAGATATGGAGCAAGCATCTATATCAAGAGAGAAAATGAACAGCGGGTTCGCTCGTTTAAAATTCGCGGTGCTTATTATGCCATTTCACAATTGACAGATGCAGACAAAGCGAATGGAGTTGTTTGCGCATCTGCTGGTAACCATGCCCAAGGGGTAGCGTATACCTGTAAAGAAATGCAGATTCCGGCAACAATTTTTATGCCAATAACGACACCTCAACAAAAAATTGGACAAGTTAAGTTTTTTGGTGGAGAGTTTGTCGAGATTCGTTTGGTTGGGGATACCTTTGATGAGTCGGCTACAGCGGCAATGAAGTATACTAAGGAAACGGGAAAAACATTTATTGACCCCTTTGATGATCCAAATGTACAAGCAGGCCAAGGTACTGTTGCTTATGAAATTCTTGAGGAAGCTGAAGAGCAGTCTGTGAGTTTTGATCAGCTACTTGTCCCAGTTGGTGGAGGAGGTCTAATTGCTGGGGTCTCTGCCTATCTGAAAGACCAAGCACCTGAGATTAAAATCGTTGGCGTAGAGGCGAGTGGTGCAAGGTCAATGAAGGCTGCTTTTGATAAAGGTCGCCCTGTTAAGTTGGAGCATATTGATAAATTCGCAGATGGTATTGCAGTTCAAAAAGTTGGAAAAACAACTTATGAGGTGGCTCGCAAAAATGTTGATCAACTGATTGGCGTTGACGAGGGTCGGATTTCGGAAACCATTTTGGATCTATATTCAAAATTGGGAATTGTTGCGGAACCTGCTGGCGGAGCAACCATTGCGGCACTTGAAGTTATCAAGGATCAAATTAAGGGTCAAACGATTTGCTGTATCATTTCTGGAGGAAATAATGATATTAGCCGTATGCCAGAAATGGAAGAGCGTGCTCTAATTTATGAGGGGATTAAACATTATTTTGTGGTCAATTTTCCTCAAAGACCGGGAGCTCTTCGTGAATTTGTTAACCACATTTTAGGTCCGAATGATGATATTACACGGTTTGAATACATAAAACGTGCGAATAAAGGAACGGGTCCGGTTTTAATTGGGATTGCATTGGGTGATAAGAGGGATTACGCTGAGTTTATTGCACGACTAGAACAATTTGATCCTCAATATATCAATTTGCATGAGAATGATTCGCTTTATAAAATGCTAGTTTAGGAGGCTACTATGTCTACTGGTTCAATTATTTTTATTGTTGTGGTGCTGTTTGTATTATTTATCGCTTTGATTTTGCTCTTTTCAGGTTTGTATGTGGTTAAGCAACAGACTGTCGCTATCATTGAACGATTCGGTAAGTATCAAAAGACATCAACATCTGGGATTAACTTTAAAATTCCATTTGGTATAGATGTGATTGCGGCCCGAATTCAGTTACGGATGCTACAAAGTGAAATTATTGTTGAAACAAAAACACAGGACAATGTTTTTGTGACAATGAATGTAGCAACTCAGTACCGAGTTAATGAGAATAATGTGACGGATGCTTACTATAAACTCATGCATCCAGAGGCACAAATCAAATCGTATATTGAAGATGCCTTACGCTCATCAGTTCCTAAATTGACTTTGGATGAATTGTTTGAAAAGAAAGATGAAATTGCCCTAGAAGTTCAAAGGCAAGTAGCTGAAGAGATGTCGACCTATGGTTATGTTATTGTAAAAACCTTGATTACAAAGGTTGAACCGGATGCAGAAGTGAAACAATCAATGAATGAAATCAACGCCGCTCAGCGCAAACGGGTTGCAGCTCAGGAATTGGCGGAAGCAGATAAAATTAAAATTGTTACTGCTGCAGAGGCAGAAGCTGAAAAAGATCGCCTACATGGTGTGGGGATTGCTCATCAACGTAAAGCCATAGTGGATGGATTAGCAGATTCGATTCGTGAATTGAAGGAATCCAATGTCAGTTTGTCGGAAGAACAAATCATGTCGATTCTGTTGACTAACCAATATTTGGACACTTTAAATAATTTTGCACAAGGAGGTAATAATACAATTTTCCTTCCTGGGAATCCAGAAGGAGTTGAGGACATTCGGACTCAGATACTATCCGCTCTGAAAGTGAAGTAATTTTTGGCAAAAGCCGAATATTTTGCTTGACAAAATGTGCAAGGCTATATTATACTAAGTTGCACGAATAAAATGGAAAGGGGTTTCTCATGACAAGTTACGAAAAAGTTGCTGCAGTTGTTAACTGGGTACGTGAAAAGAAAATCACTGGCTACCGTATTAGTAAAGAAACTAATGCTCGTGAAATGTCAGTCATCGCTCTTGCACAAGGCCGTGCTAAGATTGATAACATCTCATTTGCTACTGCATTGGGTTTGATTGACTTTTACGATAAAAACCACAAAAAATTTGAAAACTAATCTATGTAGTTTTAAAAAAGAGGTTCCGATGAGGAGCCTCTTTTTTTCCATAAAAAAGATACCAGAGTGACCTGGTATCGTGAATGTGTTCCTATTCAAAAATCTCCAATTTATCCTAAGAAACGTTTGAGGAATTCTTTGGTACGCTCTTCTTGTGGATTCTCAAAAATTTGTTTTGGACTACCTTCTTCAGCAATAATCCCTTTATCCATGAAAATGACACGATCGGAAACGTCACGCGCAAATTCCATTTCATGAGTTACGATAATCATGGTTAGACCAGATTTTGCTAGGTCTTTCATCGTTTTGAGAACTTCACCAACCATTTCAGGATCGAGAGCAGAGGTTGGTTCGTCAAATAGAATCAATTCGGGATCAATAGAAAGAGCACGAGCAATAGCAACACGCTGTTTTTGACCGCCAGACAATTGACTTGGTTTAGCTGTCCAGTACTGCTCAGTCATCCCTACCTTGTTTAGGTTTTCCTTAGCAAGGCGTTCAGCTTCTGACCGTTCACGTTTTAGGACGGTTGTTTGAGCTACAATCGCATTTTCTAAAACATTCAAATTGTTAAAGAGGTTAAAGGATTGAAACACCATACCAAGTTTTTCTCGGTAACGAGGTAGGTTATAACCCTTTGCCAAAACATCTTGTCCGTGGTAAAGGATTTGTCCATCAGTTGGTGTTTCTAAGAGATTGATAGAACGTAAGAAAGTAGACTTTCCAGAACCAGAAGAGCCGATGATAGAGATAACTTCGCCCTTTTCAACTGTAATAGAAATATCTTTAAGTACTTGATTTTGTCCGTATGACTTTTTAAGATTTTTAATTTCCAAGATAATATTATTAGTCATTGAGGACCCCCGTTTGCATTTGATTTGCGCCTGTTGTATACGTATCTATGTCAAAGCTTTTTTCAACTATGCGTAGAATACGTGTTACAGTAAAGGTTAGAATAAAGTAGATAATAGCAATAACAGTAAATGTTTGGAAATATTGATAGGTTTGGGTTGCAACCGTGTTTCCGGAGAAGTATAGTTCTACCACAGAGATTACATTTAAAACAGAAGTATCTTTGATATTGATAACGAACTCATTACCAGTAGCCGGTAAAATGTTACGAACAACTTGAGGGAGTACGATTTTACGCATGGTTTGATTATGGGTAAATCCAAGAGCTGTTGCCGCTTCAAATTGCCCCTTATCAACAGCAAAGATACCACCACGTACAATTTCACTCATGTAAGCACCGGTATTGATAGAAACGATAAAGATAGCCGCTAAGGTACGGTCAAGGTTGAGACCAAAAGCCTGGGCAGTACCATAGTAGATAACCATTGATTGTACAATCATTGGGGTGCCACGGAACACTTCAATATATACATTGATAATCCAACCTAAGAGTTTCTGTCCGATTGCTAAAACTTTATTAGCTGCTTTTGGTGCGGTACGGAATACACCGATGAGAAGACCAATAATTGTACCTATAATTGTACCAAGTATTGAGATTAGTAGGGTCATTCCTGTTCCGCGTAATAACTGTTGCCAGTTGTTAACAATAATTTTCCAAACTTGAGAAAAGAAATTTGGATTTTCATCTGACGCTTTTTCAACAGGTTGGTTTTTAATCATGTTATCCATGAGTGCGATTTGATCTGCTTCAGAAAAAGCTGCTAACACTTCGTTTACTTGTGTGATACGAGTATCATCTTTTCTCATACCAACTGCAATCGTAACGTCTTCGGCATTTGTTTCAAAGCCATCTGTCAATTCAACCATTTTGAAAGCTTTGTTAGCAGCCTCAGCGGTACGTCCTTCTGGTCGCTCAGAAACATAGGCATCAATCACACCAGCTTCAAGTGCTTGGCGAATTTGGGAGAAATCGCCCATCGCAGTTTGTTTATCAGCCCCTTCAATTTGATCAATCAAATCATAAAGATAGACACCCTGCTGAGCTGTAATTTTGGCACCAGCAAAATCTGATAAGCTAGTTGCATCTGCATATTGACTATCTGAACGGACAACAAGGGTTGGTATAGAAGTATAATAGCTATCTGAGAAGGCGATTTCTTTTTTTCGCTCTTCAGTTGGACTCATACCAGCGATAATCATGTCAATTTTTCCAGATGTTAAGGCAGGAACCAAGCCTTCCCATTTGGTTTTGACAACAAGCAATTCTTTATTCATCGATTCAGCAATCTTTTTCGCTACTTGGACATCGTATCCGTTGGCAAATTGATTGGTTCCTTCGATTGGGACTGCACCGTTGCTATCATCTTCCTGTGTCCAGTTAAAAGGAGCATAGGCAGCTTCCATTCCGACACGAAGGTATTCATCTGCTTTTACTCCAGTTGTTATCGAAAAAACAGCTAATAAGCTTAGCAGGAGTATACTAATTTTATGCTTCATAAAATCTCCTTAGTAAAATGTATTATACTATTGTATAAAAAATTCTGAAAAATTTCAATATGCTTGTTTTATTTATTCACTCAAATTGTATGAAAAATTCGTATTAAAATGTTTGAAAATAGCAAATTTGAATACTTATCTGATACTGACTCAGCTGGCTGTGAGAGATAGTTTTTTACACAATTTTTATTGGGGATATTTATTTATGTGGTATAATTTGTGGTATAATGAGTAGAATTTATCTTAAGGAGTTATCATGATAATAGAGATTTTGAAAGCCATCTTTTTGGGTATTATTGAGGGGATAACTGAGTGGCTGCCAGTTTCATCTACTGGCCATTTGATATTAGTGCAAGAATTTATTCAATTAAAACAAAGTGCTGGTTTTATTGAGATGTTTAATATTGTGATCCAATTGGGAGCAATACTAGCGGTTATTACAATTTACTTCCAAAGACTTAATCCATTTCAACCTGGAAAAACGCAGAAAGAAATTCGTTTAACTTGGCAATTGTGGGCAAAGGTAGTACTTGCTTGTATTCCGTCCATTATCATTGCAGTTCCCTTAGATAATTGGTTTGAAGCGCATTTCAATTTTATGGTGCCGATTGCGATTGCTCTGATAGTTTATGGTATTGCCTTTATTTGGATTGAGAAACGTAACAAAGATGTTGAGCCACAAGTGACGAATTTGGAAAAAATGTCCTACAAAATAGCTTTACTGATTGGATGTTTTCAAGTCTTAAGTATTGTACCGGGTACAAGTAGGTCTGGTGCAACTATTCTGGGCGCAATTATTCTTGGGACAAGTCGTTCTGTTGCCGCGGACTTTACTTTCTTTTTGGGAATTCCAACGATGTTTGGCTACAGTGGATTAAAAGCTGTAAAATACTTTTTGGATGGTAATAGTTTGTCACTTGAACAAGTTTTAATATTATTGGTAGCTAGTGTGACTGCTTACCTAGTTTCAGTAGTTGTCATTCGAATGTTGACAGATTTTGTGAAAAAACATGATTTTACAGTCTTTGGTTACTACCGGATTGTTTTGGGGGCTATCTTACTGATTTACTCATTTTTCACATTCATTTTATAAGATAATTTAGTTGTTAAATCGGCAAAAAAGTCTAGATTGTAGTTCTAGGCTTTTCTTGTGCCGTTTTTCTATAGTTGAGGCAGAAAGTTTAGAAACTTGCTTTTTTTTTGTTTTTCGAGAGGCATTTTAGTATAATGAGAAGAGATTTGTATGAGAATTAATATTATCTAGGCTAGAAGTATCGTACTAGATGAATGAGGTAGTTATGAAAGTAAAACAAATAAGTGATTCGACTCTAAAAATCACTATCCAATTAGAAGATTTAGAGGAGCGCGGGATGGAAATTGCGGATTTCCTTATCCCTCAAGAAAAGACGGAAGAGTTTTTTTATACAGTATTGGATGAATTGGATTTGCCAATGACTTTCCGAGAAAGTGGAATGCTTAGTTTTAGAGTTACTCCAAAACCGGATAAAGTGGATATTTTTGTCACAAAATCTGAAATGGATCAAAGTTTAAATTTTGATGAATTTACAGATTTATCGGAATTAGGCGATGTATCAAGAATGACTCCAGATGAATTGCTGAAAAGTTTGGAACGTACAGTTCGTGAACGAAGCACGCATGACTCAAAAGCAGTTCGTCTATTAGAAGATGCTGAAAAAGAAGATAGTGATGAATACCAAGAACAATATATTTACTATATCTTAGAATTTCCTGCTTTGATTGATGCGGTAAATTTTGTTCAAACAGTGGATTATCCAGTTGAAGAATCTGAGCTCTACAAGGTGGAACAAACCTATTATATGACAGTATTGATTAATGTTGCAGAGCGTTCAAAGCAGTATCCGGAGTATATTCTATCTCGCATGCTTGAATTTACAAACGATACCAAATTGACACGACCATTTCTTCAAGAGCACGGAATCTTGATGTTGGGAAATGGGGCCATTGATGAGTTGAAAAAGGTGCAAACGGTATGATTCCATTTGCGCTTAAGTATGTTATGGTCTTAATAGTGACAATCGTTATGGCTGTTGTGCTTACTCCCTTGGTTCGTTTCTTGGCATTACGAATTGGAGCTGTTGATAACCCGAATGCAAGACGAATCAACAAAGTTCCAATGCCATCGGCTGGTGGTCTAGCAATATTTATTTCTTTTGCAATATCCAGTTTGGTGTTCTTACCCCTTATTGTTACACGCGTTCACTTTTTTGACACCTATTTTGAATATGTATTTCCTATCGTGGTTGCGGGTGCTGTGATTATCCTGACGGGATTAATTGATGATGTCAGGGAACTAGCACCGCTACCTAAACTTTTAGGTATCTTATTTGCTGCTCTTATCATTTGGTTTTTCACAGATTTTCATTTTGATAGTTTTAAAATTCCATTTGGGGGACCGTTACTGGTGTTCCCAACTTGGCTAGCATTTTGTTTAACTGTTTTATGGATTGTTGCGATTACAAATGCAATTAATCTGATAGATGGGCTGGATGGTTTGGTTGCAGGGGTATCCATTATTTCCCTCTTAACGATGGGGATAGTATCCTATTTCTTTTTGTATGATAGTAATATTTTCTTAAGTTTGACAATTTTTGTTTTGGTTGCGGCGATTGCAGGCTTTCTCCCCTATAATTACCATCCGGCTATTATTTATCTGGGAGACACAGGTGCGCTTTTTATTGGATTTATGATTGGCGTCTTCTCCTTGCAGGGATTAAAAAACTCAACAGCGGTTGCGGTTGTAACACCAATTATTATACTTGGAGTTCCAATCACTGATACTGTGGTGGCAATTATTCGTCGAAAATTGTCTGGACAAAAGATTTATGAAGCTGACCGGATGCATTTGCATCACCGATTACTCTCGCTAGGGCTGACGCATCGTGGAACTGTCTTAGTCATTTACGCGATTTCATTTATTTTTTCCTTAACGTCCTTGCTTTTGAATATTTCCAGTCAAGCAGGGGGAGTCTTGTTGGTGGTTTCACTTGCCTTGGGCGTGGAAATTTTGTGTGAATTGATTGGAATTTTTGGTGAAAATAGGACACCTGTCCTAAATCTACTGCGTTTTATTGGAAACAGTTCATATCGGCAAGAAATGATTGCAAAGAGAAAAATAAAGCGTTCAGATTCGCAGGATACTAAGGAAAATAATTAATCTTCTGAAGACAAAGAAAGAGCCCTTTGGCTCTTTTTTTGATATAATGTAAAAGATATGATTTATTAAAATTGTCAGAAAAGACTATAAAAATAAATCCATGCCCGATAAAAACACAATGTAAAGATACGTATAGTTTTTAACGAGGATAAACAATACAAGGAGTGTAGTATGTCAGTATTAGAAATCAAAGACCTTCATGTGGAAATTGAAGGCAAAGAAATCCTAAAAGGTGTGAATTTGACCTTGAAAACAGGTGAAATTGCAGCTATCATGGGACCTAACGGAACAGGAAAATCCACCCTTTCAGCAGCGATTATGGGTAATCCAAGTTATGAAGTTACCCAAGGTGAGATTCTTTTTGATGGTGTAAACATTTTGGAATTAGAAGTTGATGAACGTGCCCGTATGGGACTCTTCTTGGCTATGCAATACCCATCAGAAATCCCAGGCATCACTAATGCAGAGTTCCTCCGAGCAGCTATGAATGCTGGTAAAGAAGATGAGGACAAGATTTCAGTTCGTGATTTCATCACTAAGCTGGATGAAAAAATGGAACTTTTAAACATGAAAGAAGAAATGGCAGAGCGTTACCTCAATGAAGGCTTCTCAGGTGGTGAAAAGAAACGTAACGAAATTTTGCAATTGCTTATGTTGGAACCGACTTTTGCACTTCTTGATGAGATTGACTCAGGGTTGGATATTGATGCGCTTAAAGTGGTTTCAAAAGGAATCAATGCTATGCGTGGCGAAGGCTTTGGTGCAATGATCATTACCCACTACCAACGATTGTTGAACTACATTACACCTGACGTTGTTCATGTCATGATGGAAGGACGTGTTGTTCTTTCAGGCGGACCAGAATTGGCACAACGTTTGGAAAATGAAGGTTACGTACAAGTAGCTGCCGAACTTGGCATTGACTACAAAGAAGATGACATTTAGGTCTTTGGAGGGATATATGACCAAAGATAGAATTCAAGAATTTTCATTAGAACAGGCAGAGCCAGTTTGGTTGACAGATCTCCGTCTCAAGGCCTTTGAAAAAGTATCCGAGCTAGACTTGCCAGTTGTTGAGCGCGTTAAATTTCACCGTTGGAATTTAGGAGATGGACGTTTGGAAACCAATGATGCAATTGGTTCAGTTCCAGATTTTACAGAGCTTGGTGATAATCCGAAATTGGTGCAAGTTGGCAGTCAAACTGTTTTAGAGCAGTTACCGATGGATTTGGTGGAACAGGGCGTCGTCTTTACAGATTTTGCATCTGCCATGGATGTGATTCCAGATGTCATTGAGAAATACTTAGGTGCAGCTGTTGCATATGATGAACACAAACTTTCAGCTTACAATACAGCCTATTTTAATGCAACTGCAATACTCTATGTTCCAGACCATGTCGAAATTGAGCAACCTGTTGAAGCTTTATTCTACCAAGACAGCACCAGTCCGGTTGCCTTTAACAAGCGGGTTTTAATTATTGCTGGGAAAAATGCCAAGCTCAATTATTTAGAACGTTTTGAAAGTTTGGGCGATGGAAATGTGGCTAGTTCCGCCAACATTGTTGTTGAAATCATTGCACAAGCGGGGAGTCAAATTAAATTTGCTGCGATTGATCGCTTAGGAAAGCATTTAGATACCTATATCGCACGTCGCGGTTTACTTGGTAATGATGCAAGTATTGATTGGGCAATCGGCTTAATGAACCAAGGAAATGTCGTTGCCGATTTTGATAGTGATTTAAAAGGAAATGGAAGTCATGCGAACCTCAAAGTGGTAGCTTTATCATCTGGTCGTCAAGTGCAAGGTGTGGATACACGGGTAACCAACTATGGCCATAATTCGGTGGGGCATATTCTTCAACATGGTGTTATTTTAGAGAGTGGAACGTTAACCTTTAATGGGATTGGCCACATTATTCGTGGTGCCAAAGGTGCTGATGCTCAACAAGAAAGCCGTGTGTTGATGTTGTCGGATAAGGCGCGATCAGATGCTAATCCAATACTCCTTATTGATGAGAATGAAGTAACTGCGGGTCACGCGGCCTCCATTGGTCAGGTTGATCCAGAGGACATGTATTATCTCATGAGTCGCGGTTTGGATCGTGCAACAGCGGAGCGTTTAGTTGTTCGTGGTTTCCTTGGGTCTGTTATTACAGAAATTCCGGTGAAGGAAGTTCGTGATGAACTAGTCGCAGTAATTGATGAAATATTAACAAAGAGATAAGTTTATGAACGAATTGAATAGTATTAGCAAGGATTTTCCAATTTTAGACCAGTTTGTCAATGATGAGCCCTTGGTTTATTTGGATAATGCTGCGACCACCCAAAAACCTCAGCAGGTTCTAGACGTACTTGCTGACTACTATCAACAGGATAATGCCAATGTTCACCGAGGGGTGCATACCCTTTCAGAGCGGGCAACAGCTCGGTATGAAGCTGCTCGTCAAACGGTTGCAGATTTTATTCATGCAAAATCAAGCAAGGAAATTCTCTTTACTCGAGGAACAACAACGAGTTTAAACTGGGTTGCTCAGTTTGCTAGAGAAATTCTACAGCCAGACGATGAAGTAATCATTTCCGTCCAGGAGCATCATTCAAATATCATTCCTTGGCAACAAGCCTGTCAACAAACCGGTGCACATCTCCGATATGTTTATCTACGAGATGGTGAAATTGATATAGAACACTTGAAATTACTTTTGTCTTCTAAAACTAAGTTTGTCTCCATTGCCCATATTTCCAATGTTTTGGGGGCAATTGCACCCATTAAGCAAATTGCAACTTTGGTACACGAAGTAGGAGCTTATTTGGTAGTGGATGGAGCACAATCAGCTCCACACATAGCTATTGATGTTCATGATTTAGATGTTGATTTCTTTGCTTTTTCAGGCCACAAGATGTTAGGGCCAACTGGAATAGGGGTACTTTATGGTAAGGAAGAGATTTTGAACCAGATGTCTCCTGTTGAATTTGGTGGTGAGATGATTGACTTTGTCTATGAGCAATCAGCTACGTGGAAAGAATTACCATGGAAGTTTGAGGCAGGAACTCCGAATATAGCAGGTGCGATTGGTCTTGCAGCAGCGATTGATTATTTGAATCAAATTGGTATGGATAGAGTTCGTGAGCATGAAGAAGAACTCATTACCTATCTTTGGCCGAAACTAAAGGCCATTCCTGGTTTAACAATATATGGAAGTCAGGATGTAGCCAAAAGAACTGGACTTGTTGCCTTTAACTTAGATCATCTACATCCTCACGATGTAGCTACGGCTCTGGATTATGAAGGAGTTGCCGTAAGAGCAGGACACCATTGTGCTCAGCCTCTCCTCAAGTATTTGCAGGTACCTGCTACAGTTCGAGCAAGTTTCTACATATACAATACAAAGGCTGATTGCGACAAGTTGGTCGAGGCTTTGATAAAGACGAAGGAGTTTTTCAATGGCCCTATCTAGATTAGATTCTCTTTATATGGCAGTTGTTTCAGAACACTCTAAGTCGCCTCATCACCATGGAAGTTTGGACGGAGTGGAAAAGCTAGAACTTCACAATCCAACCTGTGGAGATGTGATCGAATTGTCTGTCAAAGTTGAAGATGGTGTTATAACAGACATTGCGTTTGATGGAGAAGGGTGCACTATTTCAACTGCATCGGCTTCAATGATGACGGATGCCGTTATTGGAAAAGAAAAAAGACACGTGCAAGAATTAGCAGAAGTCTTTTCACAAATGGTCCAAGGTCAAAAAGATGAACGCCAAAAGGAACTGCAAGATGCCTCATTATTAGCTGGTGTCGCAAAATTCCCTCAACGCATCAAATGTGCTACTTTACCATGGAATGCCCTGGAGAAAGCACTGGAACGTAGTGAGAGTACTGACTGAAGGGGGACTGCGACATGAGCGATTTTGGTCGATAATACCAAAATCAGCTAATTAGCTCCAAAGGTTTGGGGAACCTTTGGAGGTTGGAAATGAAGCGAACGTAGTTCGTGTCATTGATAGAACATAACATTCTCTTTGCGAAACATGGATTCAAATAGCAAGTCCCAACCAAGTTTAGTGTCTTGAAGAAAGCACTGGAACGCAGTGAGAGTGCTGACTGAAAACCAATAAAATAACAAAAACGAAAATCATACAGAAAGGATTGTTCAGTTTCTGATTGGAATTGAAATTGAACTCGCCCTAAGAGCTTATGAAAAAAGATAAATCTCCTCGTGTGTTTGCACACGAAATCGAATCTCTATTTTTCATTTGCTTTCTTAACGGGCTTAGTATCTTAAATTATGTCAGAAGAAAGAATAGAACCAACCCCGATTGATCTTGGGGAATACAAATTTGGATTCCATGATGAAAACGTGGAACTGGTAGCTTCGACTGGTAAGGGTTTGAACGAAGAAGTCATTCGTGAAATGTCCCGTATCAAAGAGGAGCCTGAATGGATGTTGGAATTCCGTTTAAAATCCTATGAAACCTTCAAGAAAATGCCTATGCAGACTTGGGGGGCCGATCTATCCGAACTAGATTTTGATGATATTGTTTACTATCAAAAACCGTCGGATAAGCCAGCACGTAGCTGGGATGATGTGCCAGATAAAATCAAGGAAACCTTTGAACGCATTGGTATTCCAGAAGCTGAGCGTACTTACCTGGCAGGTGCTTCTGCCCAGTACGAATCAGAAGTAGTCTACCACAACATGAAGGAAGAGTACGACAAGCACGGCATTATCTTTACAGATACAGATACAGCGCTTAAGGAACACCCTGAACTCTTCAAAAAATACTTTGGAAAACTCGTTCCACCGTCAGACAATAAACTAGCCGCCCTCAACTCAGCGGTTTGGTCAGGCGGGACCTTCATCTATGTACCAAAAGGCGTTAAGTTAGATATTCCACTCCAAACCTACTTCCGTATTAACAATGAAGGAACAGGTCAGTTTGAACGTACCCTCATCATCGTAGATGAAGGTGCAAGCGTTCACTACGTAGAAGGCTGTACCGCTCCGACTTACTCAACGGCCAGCCTCCACGCTGCCATTGTGGAAATCATTGCCCATGAAGGTGCCTATATGCGGTACACGACCATTCAAAACTGGTCTGACAACGTTTATAATTTGGTAACCAAGCGTGCCCGTGCCGAAAAAAATGCCACAGTTGAGTGGATTGACGGTAACCTTGGTGCCAAGACGACTATGAAATACCCTGCGGTATACTTGGAAGGCGAAGGTGCCCGTGGAACTATGCTGTCAATAGCTTTTGCCAACAAAGGACAAGTCCAAGATACAGGTGCTAAGATGATTCACAACGCACCACGGACTTCATCTTCTATCGTATCTAAATCTATTGCCCGTGGCGGTGGGGAAGTGAATTATCGTGGTCAAGTAACTTTTGCTAAAAATTCAGCCAAGTCGATTAGCCATATTGAATGTGATACCATTATTATGGATGGAATTTCTAAATCAGATACAATCCCATTCAATGAAATTCACAACTCGCAGGTGGCCCTCGAACACGAAGCCAAAGTATCAAAAATCTCAGAAGAACAGCTTTACTACCTCATGAGCCGAGGCCTATCCGAATCCGAAGCAACAGAGATGATTGTCATGGGCTTTGTCGAACCATTCACCAAAGAACTCCCAATGGAATACGCAGTTGAACTTAACAGATTGATTGCCTATGAGATGGAGGGGTCGGTTGGTTAGATTTTTGGCAATTTAGCAAACATGAGTTTGCTAAAAGCCAAAAAATCTCCAACCGAGGTTGGAGATAAGGAGCGACGGAAGTCGCTCTTCTTTGTAATTCAGATAACCTTGTGACTCAAGCAGCTTTAAAGCTGTTCAAGCCCGTCAAACTACCCACTGAAGTAGGAGATGAGGAGCGATGGCAGTCGCTCTTCTTTGTAATTCAGATAACCTTGTGACTCAAATAGCTTTAAAGCTGTTCAAGCCCGTCAAACTCCCCACTGAAGTAGGAGATGAGGAGCGACTGCAGTCGCTCTTCTTTATAAATTGACGAATGGAATTGTTACCTTCCACGCTCGTCGTTTTCTGTAAGAAAACGATATGTAGCTAGGAGTTTCGTAGAAACTCTCTCCAACCGAGGTGGGAGATAGGGAGCGATGGAAATCGCTCTTCTCTATAAATAACATAGTCTGGGAGACTATTTTTATCCTACTGACGTCACTTCCTGTAAGGAAGCGATATGTAATAAGGAGTTCCGCAGGAACTCCCGCCAAGGAAGTAGGAAATAAGGAGCGACGGGAGTCGCTCATAATAAAAAACGCATAAAATCACCTGTTCCTATGAAAGAACGATGGTTTATGCGTTTTTTATATGAATTATTTCAAAGTATGTTGAAAAATGAGCATCCCCATTTTAAAACGATTATAATTTTTCATTGACATATCTCACAAATTGATTCCACCAAGAGACTGGCCAAGGAGCTGTCTTGATTGTAGTTGGTATTGCCATATCAATTTGGGCTATGTTGTCAAGATAGCCTACACCTATTAAATCGTTATCAATAATTTTTAGTTGCCCCACAACAGTTCCAGACGTGATAGGTGCATCAAATTCAGACTGATTAGAGGTGAAAGTGGCAGTAACGGGTTGTTCAGAGGTATTCTTTTGAATAGCAAGTAAGTCGGCGGTTGCAACGGCAGGACTGGATGCTTTAGTACCATTGAATAGTTTAACAGAGCTATTCTCAAAAGCTTCCCCTTTTTTTACGAGAGTAATAGCTGAGTAATTATTATAGACATAATTCATCAGGTTATTTGTTTCTACAAAACGATTATCTGAATTTGTCAACCCATCAGTAGCATTTAGTACCACTGTAATAATTCTCATATTGGCTTGAATTGTCGTGGCTACAAAACTTGATCCAGCTGAATTAGAAGTACCAGTTTTCAAACCATCAACACCACCACGAGCGTGAGTCCCCTCGCTAAGCATTTGATTTGTACTATAGTAGGTATATTCACCAAAATCGTAGGCATTCAATGAAGTGATATTTAAGACTTGGGGATAGTCCAGAATTAGACGTCTTGCAATAATTGCTACGTCTAAAGCAGAAAATTGATTGGAGTCATCAGGTTTTGAACCAGGGTAGATATTCTCCCCTAAGTCAGAATTGTCAAGACCAGAAGTATTGACAATCGTTGCATCAGTAATTCCCCATTCAGCGACCTTAGCTTTCATTTTGTCAACAAAAGCAGCTTCGCTTCCAGCAATTTTCTCAGCTAACGCAATAATCGCACTATTAGAAGAAGTAATCAGAGATGCATTCAGCAAATCGCTGACAGAATAAGAGCGGGCATCAAGGTTTACATTGCTCAATTCTGTATTGGCAGTTAAGCTATATGGATAGTCTGATATATCCACCATAGTATCTAATTGAATTTCTCCTTTTTCTAAAGCCTCATAAACCAAGTAAACACTCAGCAGCTTACTGATGGAAGCAATACTAGCAGGTGTTTGTGCATCTTGTTCATATAAAACCTTGCCTGTTGAAACTTCTACTGCAATAGCATGTTTGGCAGCAATTGAAAAGTCCTCAGCAAGTACAGGGGTGATGCCAAGAAAAAGAGTGAACATTGTTAGCAGTGATAAAAATATTTTACGCATTATGAATCCTTTAACCTCATTTCTTTACCATTATATCACAAGAATTGTGAGATAAAATCTGAAAATAAATAGAAAAAGATTAGAAAAAACTGAAAAATCTGTTTTTTGTAAAATTTTCTGACAAAAAGACGTGATTTAAGAAAATTTTATGATATAATAATTCCATAAGACATTGTACTAAATGTCGAATTATATGAAACAGAGGTGTTCTATGAAAAAGACGACTAAATTATTTGCTCTAGCGGGTGTAACGCTTCTTTCGGCATCTGTACTTGCTGCGTGTGGTTCTAAATCTTCTTCTAGCTCTGAGACAGCAGAGTTATCTTTCCCAGCAGAAGTAAAACAAGATGGTACAGCAGTTGCTGAGTCACAATTGAAATATGCTTTGGTATCAGCATCAACTTCATCAGGTCTGTTAATTGATGAATTAACAGAGACTACGACTGACTCAACCTTTGGTGGAATGGTTGATATTTCAATGTTTGGTTACGATGGGGATCGTAAGTTGGATGATTCAGGTCTCGCGAAAGCGGAGTTTGATGTTGATGGCAAGAAAATCACTGTTAGCTTGACTGGTAAAGACTATAAGTGGTCTGATGGCGAACCATTTACAATTGATGACTATATTTTCACAATTAAAGCAATGGCAAGCAAAGATTACACAGGTGTTCGTTTTGATGATAAATTCTTGAACATTGTGGGTATGGATGAATTTGTTGCTGGCACAGCTTCAGATATCTCAGGTCTTAAAAAAGTTGACGATTATACTGTAGAATTGACCGTTAAAGAAATGTCACCTTCAATGATGTATGCTGGTGGCGATGTGCCTGCATATGTTCAACCAGAACATATTTACAAAGATATTCCGGTTGCAGAATGGGAAAGCAGTGAGTACTCACGTACTGCAAAATTAGTCGGTATGGGTCCATGGAAAATCAAAGAAATCGTTAATGGTGAGTCTATCACCTACGTTCCTAATGAATACTACTTCAAAGGAACAACTCCTAAAACAAGTTCATTGAAGATTGATATTGTATCACCGGATACGATTGTTTCTGAAATGAAAGCTGGTAACTATGATATAGCCCAAATGCCAGCAGACCAGTTGGATTCTTACAAGGATGCCTCTAACCTTAACCTTGTTGGATCTCTAGAATCTTCATATGAATACATCTCATTCAACCTTGGTAAATATGATGAAGCATCTGGAAAGAATATCATGGATGAAAATGCTAAGATGAATGACGTGAAACTTCGTCAAGCGATTGCGTATGCGATTGATACGAAAACAGCTGGTGAGAAACTCTATAATGGACTTTATCACCCAGCAACTTCATTAATCATCTCGTTCTTTGGTGATCTTCATGATTCTGAATTGGAAGGCTACTCATATGATCCAGATAAGGCTAATGAGCTATTAGATGAAGCTGGCTATAAAGATGTTGATGGTGATGGTATTCGTGAAGGCAAAGACGGAAAAGAATTTAAAATTACATTTGCTGCTCGTAAACGTACTGAGGCGAACGAAGCACTTGTTCAACAATACATTGCTTGGTGGAAAGAAGTTGGTTTGAATGTTGACTTGTATACTGGTCGAACTTTAGAAATCAACACATTCTATGATGCAGTCCAAGCTAATGATCCGTCTATCGACATGTATGCTGGTGGATGGTCAACTGGTTACGATCCAAACCCTAATGGACTTTGGGGAGAAACTGCACCATTTAACATGTCACGTTTTGTAGATGAAAAGAATACTGAGTTATTGGATGCGATTGGTTCTGTTGCTTCATTTGATGAGAAAACAAACTTGAAGAACTACAAAGCATGGCAAGAATATGCTTTTGAACAAGCGTTTGCTATTCCAACATTTGAATCAGAAGCAATTACTGCACTGAATAAGCGCGTTAAAAACTTTGACACTAACTATGGTTCCGCATCAGAAAATGGTATCGCGTTAGAAAACATAGAACTCACAGCTGATAAAGGTGTAGCAGCTGAATAAGGTTGAGTTTTAATAATAATTTGAAAAAAGCCAACTCGTTTGGCTTTTTTCAAATAACTGTTGGAATTTTCAGATAGTTATGGTATAGTAGATAAGGTATACTAAGTACGAACGTTTCGTTTTTTGAGCAAAAGGTACCCGTTTACATGTTTAATGAAACACTTGATTGATTAGTATAACTTGTTATCAAATTGGCTGACCATATTCTTCAGGAAATTGAATTTTGTAAGTATTAGTATTGAATAGGGTTGGTTAGCTGATGAAAAAAGGAGGAGAAAGCGTGGCTACTGAAAAAAAGCTTTTGGACATTAAAGATTTGCATGTCGGTTTCCGTATTGGAGATGACTATTTTGATGCTGTAGATGGTGTTGATATTTCATTGCAAGAAAATGAAATTTTGGCAATCGTTGGGGAATCAGGATGTGGTAAATCAACTTTAGCAACAACAATTATGGGGTTGCACAATCCCTTGAATACCAAAATTACAGGGAGCATCCAGTACAATGATATGGAATTGATAGGAATGGATGAAGCTAAGTACAATACAGTGCGTGGCAATGATATTGGTATGATTTTCCAAGATCCTTTGGCTTCTCTAAACCCATTGATGACGATTGGTGCACAGATTGATGAAGCACTTTTCTATCACACTGATTTAGACTCCAGTGCACGTACAGAACGTGTTTTAGAATTGTTGGCTCAAGTTGGAATTCCAAATCCAAAGCGGACATTTAAACAATATCCCCATGAACTTTCAGGCGGTATGCGTCAGCGGATAATTATAGCTATGGCATTATCTTGTAAACCTCCAATTATCATTGCGGATGAACCAACTACTGCATTAGATGTTACGATTCAAGCACAGATTTTGGATCTCCTAAATGATATTCAAGCTGAAACGGGTTCAGGTATCATTTTGATTACCCATGATTTGGGAGTTGTGGCAGAGACTGCTGATCGCGTAGCAGTTATGTACGGTGGACAATTTGTAGAGGTTGCACCAGTTGAGGAATTATTTACAAATCCGAAACACCCGTACACTCGTTCACTACTGAAATCAAATCCACAAACAGGTAGTGAGGGTGGAGAACTTCATGTAATTGAAGGGATTGTACCACCAATTACAAAAATGCTTCGTACAGGTTGCCGCTTTGCTCCACGCATTCCATGGATTGGTGCAGAAGCACATGAAGAAAATCCAAGCATGCATGAGATAGGTCCAAATCATTTTGTTCGTTGCACCTGCCATGAGACATTCTATTTTAAAGAGGAGGCCTAATAGTGGGATTTATTGAAGTAAAAGATTTGAAAGTCCATTATCCAATTCGTAGTGGCTTCTTCAACCGTGTTACAGACCATGTTTATGCTGTAGATGGTATTAATATTGAGTTTGATGAAGGTAAAACGTATGGTTTAGTTGGTGAATCAGGATCAGGAAAATCAACCATTGGTAAGGCAATTATTGGTTTGGAACGTGCGACCTCAGGTCAGATTTTCTATGAAGGAAAAGATGTAACGAATAATTCTCGTGGTAAGAAAGGCAACTTTAACCGCGATGTTCAAATGATTTTCCAAGATTCACTTTCTAGTTTTAATCCTAAAAAACGTATTTTGGACATTATTGCAGAGCCAATTCGTAATTTTGATCGTCTTTCACCCGATGAAGAAAAGAGAAAAGTTCTTCAATTGTTGGACACAATTGGTTTAAATGAAGAAGCACTCATCAAATATCCTCATGAATTCTCAGGTGGTCAACGCCAACGTATTGGTGTTGCACGTGCTTTGGCAAGTAACCCTCGATTAATAATTGCGGATGAGCCTGTTTCTGCCTTGGACCTATCTGTTCAAGCGCAAGTATTGAATTATATGAAGCGCATCCAAGATGAATTCAAACTAAGCTATTTATTTATTTCCCACGACCTTGGTGTTGTACAACACATGTGTGATGAGCTTTTCATTATGTATCGCGGTCGTTTTGTTGAAACAGGAAATAAGAGTGATATCTATACGAATCCTCAACACATTTACACCAAGCGATTGTTGTCTGCTATTCCGTCGATTGATCCAGTCAATCGTCTAAAGAATAAAGAAAAGCGTTTGGCTGCTGAAAAAGAATATCAAGAAATGCAAGGCCGTTACTATGATGAAAACGGTCGTGTGTATGATTTAAAAGCCTTTTCGGCAACTCATCAGGTAGCCCTTCCAGAAGGAGGTAAGAACTAAGATGTGGAAAACAATATTACGTCGTTTGCTCATGATGATTCCGCAAATTATTATTTTGAGTGTCATTGCTTTCCTTGTTGCTAAGATGATGCCAGGTGATCCGTTTACAGGTATGATTGATCCAAACATTGACCCTGCAATTATTGAACAAAAACGTATCGCAGCTGGGTATTATGATCCAATCCATATTCAGTATTTCCGTTGGGTTGGTAATTTATTGCAAGGTGATTTTGGTCAAAGTATCCTATTTAAACAACCTGTTATTGATGTGATTATACAACGTTTGAATAACACAATTTGGTTGTCGCTTTTAACCATGGTATTGACCTATCTTATTGCACTCCCGTTGGGTATGATAGCGGGTCGTTATCAAAACTCATTGGCAGATAAAATTATTGGTGTATATAACTTCTTGACTTTCTCTACTCCAATCTTTGTATTTGCGATTCTTATGCTATGGATGTTTGGTTTTAGTCTAGGATGGTTCCCAACCCGGGGATCTATTGGAGGTGGTGTAGAAGGATTCGCAGCTATATTGAGTCGCCTGCACCATATGATTCTCCCTGCAATTACGATGGCTATTCTGTCGACGACGGTCACAATTCAATATCTCCGCACAGGAATTATTGATGCAAAAAGTCAAGATTATGTACGTACAGCTCGAGCTAAAGGTGTTCCAGAGAGAGTAGTTTATAACCGACATATTTTCCGTAACTCCATTCTGCCGATTGCGTCATTCTTAGGCTATGAATTGACTGGTTTAATCGGAGGTTCAATCTTTATCGAAAATATTTTTACTTATCCCGGTATTGGTCAATTGTTCTTCAACTCTATCTCAAGCCGTGACTATAGTGTCATCTTGGCTCTCTTGTTAATTTTTGGTATGGGTACCTTGCTGGGGACATTGATTTCAGATATTATCATGAGTATTGTAGACCCACGTATCCGTGTGAAGTAGAAGGAGGAGAATGGTGAGTAAAGATAAGAAAAAACAAGTACAATCAGCTTCAACTCCTCCTGGCGGTTTCCGTGTCATTGTCCGAGAGTTTACGAAGGATAAGCTTGCATTAGCTTCATTCTTTATCTTGGTGACAGTTCTATTGGCAGTCTTTATTGGTGCCTTAGTATTGGATCAGGAACAAGTTATGAAAGTAAATCTATTAGGACGCTACTTGGAACCAGGGGTTGATGGATATATTTTAGGAACCGATGAAGGCGGTAAGGACATTTTTGGTCAGTTAATCATCGGAGCACGCAATTCAATTGTAATAGGTTTTGCCATAACAATCATTACTAGTATAGTAGGTATCTCAATCGGTCTGATTTCGGGTTATTATGGTGGGCGTTTGGATGGCCTCTTAATGCGTATAGTAGACTTTATCATGATTTTACCAGTTACAATGCTTATTATTGTATTCGTAACTGTAATCAAAGATTATACTATTTATCATTTCATTTTAATAATGAGTGCATTCTACTGGACAGCTAAGGCTCGTCTCTTCCGTACAAGGACTTTGTCAGAGGCAAGTTTGGATTATGTAAATGCATCCAAAACATTGGGAACAAGCGACTTCATGATTATGTTCCGTGAAATTTTGCCAAACTTAAGTTCATTGATTATCGTCAACCTGACCTTGAACTTTGCTGGGAATATCGGTATCGAGACTTCATTGACATATCTTGGTTTCGGTCTACCATCGACAGTACCAAGTTTAGGGACCTTGATTGCCAATGCTCGTAATGCAGATATTTTAGAGAATAAGACATGGATTTGGCTACCGGCAGCTATATTCATCCTTGTGATGATGCTCTGTATCAACTATGTCGGTCAAGCTTTCCAACGTGCAGCTGATGCTAAACAACGTTTAGGATAAAATAGACATAAAAAAATTCAAAATCAATGCGATTTTGGATTTTTTTGTTTCATCGTTAAGAAATTCTAGTAAATGAAGGAACTATTTCTCATATCTTGCCAATTTTCTGTCAATTTATGGTAGAATAGAAAAAATAGATTTTTACGAGGGATACCATGACATTAGTATATCAATCAACACGTGATGCCAAGAATACCGTATCAGCAAGTCAAGCCATTTTACAAGGGTTGGCAACTGATGGTGGGTTGTTTACCCCTATTTCCATGCCAAGGGTTGAGTTGGATTTTTCTGTACTCAAAGATGCTTCTTATCAAGATATTGCCAAGTTGATTTTGTCGGCTTTTTTGGATGATTTTACGGCAGATGAGCTGGACTACTGTATCAAAAATGCCTACGATAGCAAGTTTGACATTCCAGCTATTGCCTCAGTTGTCAAACTAAAAGGTCAGTACAACTTGGAACTTTTCCGTGGCTCAACCATTGCCTTTAAGGACATGGCACTGTCTATCTTACCTTATTTGATGACGACAGCGGCTAAAAAACATGGTCTGGAAAATGAGATTGTCATTTTAACTGCAACATCTGGTGATACAGGTAAGGCTGCTATGGCCGGTTTTGCGGATGTACCAGGTACACAAATCATCGTCTTCTACCCACGTGACGGGGTATCTAAGGTCCAAGAATTGCAGATGACTACGCAGACGGGGGCTAATACTCACGTGGTGGCCATTGATGGTAACTTTGACGATGCTCAGACTAATGTGAAGCACATGTTCAATGACGAGAATCTTCGTGCCAAGTTGGCGGATAAAAAACTCCAGTTTTCATCAGCCAACTCCATGAATATCGGTCGCTTAGTGCCACAGATTGTTTACTATGTTTATGCCTACGCTCAGCTGGTTAAGACTGGTGAGATTGCGGCGGGCGACAAGATCAATTTCACTGTTCCGACAGGGAATTTTGGGAATATCTTAGCGGCTTACTACGCTAAGCAGATCGGTCTTCCAGTTGGCAAGCTCATCTGTGCTTCCAACGACAACAATGTCCTAACCGACTTCTTCTCAACTGGTGTTTACGACAAGAACCGTACTTTCCGCGTGACCACTAGTCCATCTATGGATATTTTGGTCTCATCAAACTTGGAGCGTTTGATTTTCCACCTTTTTGGTAATGACGCTGTCAAAACAGCGGAGCTGATGGAAGCCTTGAACACAGCTGGTCAGTATGAGATACAGGGGGCTGACCCGGATATTTTATCTTTCTTTGTTGCTGCCTTTGCGACAGAAGAAGAAACTGCTGCAGAAATCAAACGTGTTTATGAGGAGTCAGGCTATATTGAAGACCCACATACGGCTGTAGCATCTGCAGTTTATAAGAAATATGTACAGCAAACTGGTGATCAGACTCCAACAGTAATTGCTTCAACAGCTAGTCCGTACAAGTTCCCTGTGGTTGCGGTTGAAGCTGTGACTGGTCAGTCAGGTTTAACTGACTTTGAAGCTCTTGCAAAATTACATGAGATTTCAGGTGTAGCCTTGCCACCAGCTGTAGATGGTTTGGAAACTGCACCGGTTCGTCACAATACCGTTGTTGCAGCTGCGGATATGCAAGCAGAAGTAGAACGATATTTGGATGTTTAATGCATGGATATTTTTATACAAACTGTTTAAACGACAGTTTGTTTTTTAAAGTAAAAATATTTAATTGAGTTGATGTTGATACCACAAAAAATGAATTGGAGAATATGAACAAAAAGATTTGCAAAGAACTAATATCAATTGCCTTTCCTGCAATGGGAGAAAACCTTCTTCAAATGTTGATGGGGATGGTGGATTCCTATTTGGTCGCCAGTCTTGGAATCGTAGCTTTATCTGGCGTATCGATTGCAAATAATCTATTAGCCGTCTATCAGGCGGTTTTTATTGCGTTAGCTGCAGCCGTTTCATCCCAATTGGCCCATGTTTTAGGAAAAGAGAAAGGAATGCAGATTACTGCCATTGTCACCGATAGTGTCAAGTTGACTGTTTATGTAGGCGTATTTCTGGGTATTTTAGCGGTTATACTAGGTCCAACATTGCTGACTAGCTTGGGGGCAGAACGTGAGGTAGCTCAACTTGGTGGTCTCTATTTGATTTTGGTCGGGGGTAGTATTTTGTTACTGGGACTTATGACCTGTTTGGGTGGAATCCTGAGAACTCTTGGTCAACCTCGTTATCCAATGTATATTAGTTTATTTTCAAATCTCCTAAATGCCGTATTTTCGGCCATTGCAGTTTTTGTACTCCATACAGGGGTGGCCGGAGTTGCTTTTGGAACTATATTGTCAAGAATAGTCGGGTGCGGTCTACTTTGGTCACGCCTCTCGATCTCTATTAAACCAAGTGCTTGGTCTGTTGATAAAGAGTTAGTTAGGCTTGCCCTACCTGCTATTGGCGAACGGTTGATGATGAGAGCAGGTGATGTAGTCATTGTAGGAATGATTACTGGTTTGGGAACGGCTGTTGTTGCTGGAAATGCGATTGGAGAAACCATTACTCAATTTAACTATATGCCCACCTTAGGAATCTCAGTAGCAACGCTTATTATGACTGCAAAGAGTAGGCAAGATTCGTTAGCTGTTCAACGGATTTATCGAATTGGTCTTGGACTCTCGCTGATTTTTATGTTCGTAATAGGAGGCATTAGTTACTTAGCAGGACCTTTACTAATTAGTCTTTTCACGATGGATGTTCAAGTGGCACAAGCTAGTCAGACGGTCTTGCTCTATTCTGTCCTTGGGGTACCTTTTACAGCAGCAACTCTTGTCTTTACAGGACTTTGGCAGGGTATGGGCAATGCTCGACTACCTTTTTATGCGACTGGTATAGGCATGTGGGTGGTTCGAATAGGTCTAGCATATTTTCTAATAAAAAATTTTCAATTAGGCTTGCCTAGTATTTGGCTTGCAACGATAGCAGATAATGCCTTTCGAGCAAGTTTTTTATATGTTCGATTCAGATACTCCACAGGATGATTTACTCTTTAAGGTTTTCATAAGAAATCTTTTAGTTCTGTTTAAGCTATGGGAGCTGTACTATCTTCAAGCTAGAAATAGCAAACAAATTCTTTTTCATATAATCTCCTAGAAAGCAGTCGGCGATGGTCGGCTGTTTTCGTGTCTTAGGTTGTTTGAAAATAATCGAGCATTCTTTAAGGTTTACATAAGAAATCTTTTAGTTCTGTTTAAGTTATGAGAGCTATACTATCTTCAAGCTAGAAATAGCAAACAACTTCTTTTTCATATAATCTCGTAGAAAGCAGTCGGCGATGGTCGGCTGTTTTCGTGTCTTAGGTTGTTTGAATATAATCGAGCATTCTTTAAGGTTTTTATAAGAAATCTTTTAGTTCTGTTTAAGTTATGAGAGCTATACTGTCTTCAAGCTAGAAATAGCAAACAAATTCTTTTTCATATAATCTCCTAGAAAGCAGTCGGCGATAGTCGGCTGTTTTCGTGTCTTAGGTTGTTTGAAAATAATCGAGCATTCTTTAAGGTTTTTATAAGAAATCTTTTAGTTTTGTTTAAGTTATGAGAGCTATACTGTCTTCAAGCTAGAAATAGCAAACAAATTCTTTTTCATATAATCTCCTAGAAAGCAGTCGGCGATAGTCGGCTGTTTT